>JAKEHA010000030.1 GCA_022615275.1 Candidatus Latescibacterota bacterium | reverse complement strand
TGTATGGAATGAATGATTCGCTTTTGCCGTGATTCGAAGCGACGGAGGCGAAGGTGAGCAAGAAACGCTATGTTGTCGAACGGAATCAACTCGCGCAGCGCAACCGCGATGCGGCCCAGGATGGCCGGAAGCTCGAGCGTCTCCGACGCGATCCCGGCGATCTCGGTCAGGATGGGGGTAATGGACTCGGCGTCGATCGACGCGGGGCGATCAGGGCGGCTCTCCATGGCAAACCTTCTCACTGCACCCATCCAGGCTAACGCACTCGGGGAGCAAGGTCAATCCGTGGACGACTGTGAGTGTGAACCTGTAGACATATCGACACGTTGTCGATACGTCGACAACACCCGCCACGCGCGCGGCCCGCGCACGCACCCGCCGTCCTGCGCGAAGCATTTATGGCGCAACGGCATGAATCACAAATCGATCGACTGCGGTCGGCTGGTATGTGCCTTGCCTTAGGGGTTTCACGGCGCGTGGCGCCTACAGACGATAGGAGGCAACACATGAAGACCAGAACAACATTGGTGATTGGTGGAACGGGTAAGACGGGGCGCCGCGTCGCGGAGCGTTTGACCGCGAGGGGTGTGCCGGTGCGATTGGGTTCACGCTCCGGCGAGCCGCCCTTCGACTGGGAGGATCCCGCGACGTGGGCGCCCGCCGTTCAAGGAATCGAGCAAGCGTACGTGACGTACTACCCCGACCTCGCGTTCCGCGGCGCCGCCGATCAGGTGCGTTCGTTCGCGAACCTCGCCGTCGAGAAGGGTGTGCGCCGCTTGGTGTTGCTCTCCGGACGCAACGAAGAGGACGCGCAACTGGGCGAGAAGGCCGTGCAGGAGTCCGGCGCGGAGTGGACGCTCGTGCGTTCGAGCTTCTTCGCGCAAAACTTCAGCGAGAGTTTCTGGCGCGAATCGGTACTCGACGGCGCACTTCCCGTTCCCGCGGGTAGCGTCGCGGAGCCATTCATCGACGCCGACGACATCGCGGATATCGTCGTTGCGGCGCTGACCAGCGACAAGCACGTGGGCCGGCTCTACGAAGTGACCGGCCCGCGCTTGCTGACCTTCGCGGATGCGGCCGCTGAGATCTCGCGCGCCTCGGGTCGTGAGGTCAGCTATATCCCGCTGTCGTCGGAAGAGTTCGCGACCTCACTCGCGCAGGAAGGCTTGCCGATGGACTTCGTGACGGAGTTGACCGCGCTGTTCTCGGACCTGTTCGACGGTCGCGGAGAATACGTGACGGACGGCGTGCAGCGCGTGCTCGGCCGCGGGCCCAAGGACTTCAGCGAATTCGCCCGCGACGCGGCAGCCGCCGGTGCGTGGTACGACGACCGAACGCGAGTGGAGTCGTCGGCGCGATAACCGTACGGCCTCGCATCAGCGCAGATTCAGCTCCATGAACGCCGTTCCCGGCACCGGATTGAATCGATAGGGCTCGATGGGCGTGAATCCCAACGCGACGTACAGCGCCTGTGCCGCGCCCATCGTGGGCAGGGTGTCGAGTACGAGGCGCGCGTAGCCGATCTCTCTCCCCCGCGCGACGATCGCTTCCGCCAGCGCGCGCCCTGCACCGTGTCCGCGCGCGGCGGGATCGACGTAGAGGCGCTTGATCTCTCCCGTGGTCTCGTCGAACGCGCGCAGCCCCACGCAGCCGATCGCGCGATCGCTCGCCTCGGCGAGCAGAAAGGCCCCATTGGGCGGGCCGTATTCAATCGACAAATGCTCGATCTCTTCGCCAAAGTTCTGGAAGGAGAGATCGACATTGAGCGAAGCGGCGTAGGTCTCGATGAGGCGGCGCGCGTCACGCCAGTGCTCGGGAGTGAACGGTTCGAAGAGCGTCATCGTGCCCCTCGCGCGTCATTCGTCGGAGGTGCGTAGCGTCGCGGTCCAGTTGCCTTCGCGATCGCGCGCGACATCGACTTGCCAGGGTTGGCAGCACACCGGACAGTCTTCGACGTAGGATTGACGGTTGCCCCCGCCCTCATCGACGTCGAGTTCCACGGTCTCGCCGCAGTAGGGACAACTTAGTGGTAGCGGTTCGCTCATATGCTACGGACGAGCCCGCGGCCCGCTCATTCCAGGACCACGAGCGTTCCGACCATTCCTTTCTTCTCGTGACTGCCCTTGTGACAGAAGAAGCGATACTCGCCCGGCTTGGGCTCGAAGTAGTAGCTGTGCATGTCGATCTTCACGCGCTGGACACCGTCGTCGTCTAGCTTGGCATCGGCGCTGAAGACGGGGCGGTCCAGGCCGGATGAGCACGCGACGACAAAAGCAAGGAACAGGAACACGAAGACGAGGACGTGACGCATAGCCGGATCTCCTTATCATCTGGCGGGGGCGCGCGACGAGAGTATACTACCGGCTCAATCCCGAGCGGGTACGGGATGGCTCTTGATCATCGCGATCGACGATATTAACGTGTGGAACCGGCTCAACGTGAACACCAAGCGAGCGCCGGAGTGTGGAGGCCGTAGTTTCGGAGGTTGCATGACGGAAGGAATCTCGCTTCGACCGATTGGCGTCATTCGATCGACGCTTCGATCGTTGGCGGAGGCGCCGCGACAAGGAGCGGAATGCGCGCCCGACGCGTGGCTCGAAGTCGATCCGGCGTTCGCGCGGGCGCTGCGCGGGATTTCCGCGGGCGACGAAGCGATCGTGATCACGTGGCTGCACCGTGCGGATCGTTCCGTGATGGAAGTCCATCCACGCGATGATCACAAGAACCCGCTCACGGGCGTGTTCGCCACGCGCTCTCAGGACCGGCCGAACCCGCTGGGGCTGCATCGCGTGACGGTGCGGGAGATCTCCGGGACGCGGCTACGCATCGGACCCATCGAGGCGATCGACGGCACACCGGTAGTTGACATCAAGGCGGTCTGGGGAGGCACGGAGTAGACTTCAACCGCTTGACGCCGGTTATACCACGGGTTATACTCCCGTTGTGAAGACCGCGATCTCCATCCCCGACAATCTGTTCGAAGCCGCCGAGAAAGTCGCGCGGCGCCTGGGAATCTCCCGAAGCGAGCTCTATCAGAGGGCAGTCACCCGTTACCTCGAACAGCAAGGCGGAGGCGTCGTTCGCGAGGCTCTCGACGTGGTCTACGGCAAGCAGAGCAACCGCGATCTCGATCCACTGATCGAGGCCGCTGGCGAACAACTCCTCACCGACGAGAATTGGTAATGGCCGCGCAGATTGGCCGAGGCGAGATCTGGTGGGCGAACTTGCGCGCGCCGATCGGATCCGGGCCGGGCTATCGCCGGCCCGTGCTCGTCATTCAAAGCGACGTCTTCAACGCGAGCCGCATCGGCACCGTGCTCGTCGCCGCGATCACGTCGAACGTGGAACTCGCGCGCGCTCCCGGCAACGTGAGGCTCGATACCAAACAGAGTCGCTTGCCGAAGGAGTCGGTCGTGAACGTCTCCCAAGTCGCCACGCTGGACAAGCGCATCCTCGCCGAACGCGTCGCATCGCTCCCGAAGGAAACGATGGCTCGCGTCGACGCGGGGCTTCGACTCGTCCTGGCCGCCTGAGCGTCCACCTTACCTAAGCGCCACGAACCACAGGTACACCACGAAGTCGGACTCCGGGTTGTCGAGCGGAAAGGTGAAGTCCAACCGGAGGTTGGCGGCGTCGTCGACCGGCCATAGGTAGCGTTGCAGCCCGATGCCCACCGAGCGGATCCAGTCCTGCGAGTCCCCTTCGCCCACGCGACCGGCGTCGGCCCAGGGCACGACCTGTATGCTCGACGAGTCCAGGAGGGGGATGCGCGTGTACGCGAACACGTCGTAGGGAACGAAGTACTCGAGGCGCGACGCGAACGAATGGTTTCCGAGGTGGGTGCGGCGATCGTAGCCGCGCACGGTGCTCAAGCCGCCGACGTCGGCGCGCTGCTGGAACGGCGGCGCGTCGCCGGTGGCGACGCCGTTGAGGGTCAGCGCGAGTTCCTGCCTCCCCACCACGAACCCACGCGCGCGAATCGTGATGTCGGTGCGATTGTAGCGAAAGTCTCCGCCCAACGCGCCGCCCGCGAGTCGTTGCGTGACGCGCGCGTGCAGCCAGTGCGGCGTGTCGACGCGAGCACCGACGACGATCGCGTATTCATCGCCCTCTTCGACCGCCGGATTGACTTGGTTCATGTCGCCGAAGAGCGAGAAGTCCTCGTCGGTGACGACACTCGACTCACGTGTCCCTTCGACGCCGGCGTCGAACGAGAGGTCGTTGGTCGGTGTGACGACCACGCGCGCCGATCCGCCCAGGCGATGCGCGTAATCCTGGTCGTCGGCACCACCCACGAACGCGCGCAGGCTGTTGAGCGCGGGACGGTTCGATCCGAAGGGCTCCACGCGGTCGCGGAACGACACGACGAGCGCCGCCTTGCGATCGGTCGCGGGCAGCTCGGTGCGGAGATCGACGCGGTAGCGGAACTCTTCGGGTGCGGTCGCGAATCCGCCGAAGGCGGACAAGCGAGCGCGTTGGTCGGCGCGACCGTAGTTGGCCTCGCCGCCAAAGACGAACCCCTCGACGCGGTTGTAGTCCCAGTCGGTCAGGCTCGGGGAGAAGTCGAGCACGAGATTGTTTCCATAGAGGGATCCGGTCAGTCCGCCCACGCCCAGCGAATCGTGGCGCGCACCGGTCGAATCGATGAACGCGTGGTTCGTGATCCGCACTTCGGGCGTGTACGCGGCATCGTCCTGCGCGTGCAAGCTCGAGAGCAGTTGCGGCGCCGCGATGGACAGCGTGGTGTCGGCGGTCGCCGCGGCAATTCCCTTCCCGAGATCGGGCATATCGTCGCGCTCACCGAACAGGCGCGCGTCATAGCCCAAGTCGAACCGGTAGCCTTCGAAGATCTGCGAGAACGAGATGCCGCTCGGCGCGAACCACATCGCGCCGCGACGCAGGTCCAGCTCGGCCGCGAGCTGCTTGGGCACCCATTCGCCGCCGACGAGACGCATCCACTGCACGGAGATGCGGCGGATGCCCTTGATGAATACGGGCATCGGATTCTCGGTGAACTCGTAGACTTCGTGGATGACACGGAAGCCGTTCGAGTCGATATAGATGTCCCCGCGCGGCAGCTCGCTGAAATCCGATTTGGGACGAAACGCGACATGGAAGATGACGCGATCGGGCTCCAGCGTGCGATCGAGCAACGTGAAGTCGTACTCCTGGTCGTTCTCGAGATAGATGGGAATGCGCGTGAAGCGGCTCACGTCGAAGTCGCGAATGCGATAGTCGGGCGCATCCGGCTGCTCGGTTTCGTCCAAGGCCCACGCGTCGTTCTGCTTCTTGAACTTCTCGCTCTGCGAAGCCAGGAGAACTCGCCGCATGTACCCGGTCGAGTCGCCATAGATGCGATAGACCTCGGTCTCGACCGTCTTCTTCTCCGGCCACACGAAGGCGACGTGGGTCGATATGCGATAGGTCACATCGACGTGCCCCGCGAGCTTGGTGCGCTCTCCCTTCATGGCGCGCTGGACGATCTCGCGCACCGTGAACTCTTTCCCTTCGACGAAGATGGTCTGGGTGATGCCGACGGCTTGCGGGACCGAGTCGGGGGGTATCGGCTCGGCAGCGCTAGAAACTGGGCAAACGATCCCCAATGTAAAGAGGGCGAACGCGGTTCGGAGGATCAGGCCGGCTTCGCGCATGGGGAGGAATACGGATGGCCACCGGCCAGGTTGCGCAGGCGGAGTCGCAGGCCGCCCCCTTTCTATCCGCCGAGCAGCTCGCCTTCGCCCACCGGTTCTTCGCCCGTCATCAGAACGACGATCTTCTTGTCCCCGTTGAGGTGCAGCCAGATCGGCTTTTCGTTGCGAAGCATGTCGATCATTATCGGCATCTCGCGCAGGTTCTTCTGGAAGTACACGCGCCCGACCGAGCCCGGGGTGGCGGGCGGATGGATGTCGGGGCTCAACACGGCCGCCGAGTCGGGGCGAATCCGGCAGTCCAACTCCCAGCTCGCGGTGACGGCGCCCGTATCGGGGTCGGTGGCTTGGGCCCGGAGCTTGATCCAGGCCGGCACGTTCTCGGTGCCGATTACGAAGTGCGAGTACAGGACGATATTGTAGGCGACAACCTCGGCGTCGTAGCTGGCCATTCGCGTCTCCTCCCGTGGCGGTTACGGTCGGGGACCATTCGAATGGATTTGGGGGGAGACGTCAAGGATTGCTTGGGGCACATTGACGCCGACGATCGGTCATGGGCCGGCCAGCCGCCGCTCGAAGTATGCCCGGCGCGCCGGGTCGTCCACGTGGTCGAAGTAGAAGCGCTTGAATTGCCCGAAGTTCCGCGCCACCCCGGCCGCGGGCCGTTCCGACATGGTCGCGATGTAGTCGTCGAGGAAGCGTGGGAAGTCGTCGATCTCGACCTCGCGCTCGCGGAGCGCTTGCACGAGGTCCGCGTCCCAGTGCAGCAAGCGCCCGCTAAGAACGCCGAAGCGCACGTTGACGTGCGGAATCGCGCTGTCGAGCCCCAGCTCTTGCGCCGCGTTGCCGCTGAACACGAAGTCGACCTTTCGCTCGCCGATCAAATACGCGAGCGGTGCCGTCTTCTCGTGACCGACGCGCTGCTCCCCGCTCTCGCTCGCGACCCGGCGCCGCGCCAGGAAGCGGTCGGTCAGTCCGGTTTCGCTTTCGATGGCCACGGGCACGCGCGCGCGGTACACCAGCCGGGCCTCGCCTCCGAAGAACGCGACGGAGTAGTCGAGCCCGCTCATGTAGCTCTTCAGAATCGCGGCCCGGGTGTCGATGTCCTTGGTACGCTCGTGGGTGTAGTAGCGGGGTTCGTCGGCGATGCCGCGCGGTCCCCACATACCCTCGAAGGGGCGCACGCTGAACGCGACCGCGGCGCACAGACCGGCGGCGAGCACGGGCTGGACCCAGCGACCGCGCGTCGCGAACCCGAGCACGCCCGCGTCGAGCAGGATCGCGAAAAACGGGGTCGCGGGAATCAGGAAGCGCGCGAACATGAAGTCGCCCGCGACGGCGACCACGAACGCGGTGTACACGAGTGCGAAGGCGGCGGCCAGCACGATCTCGGGGCCGGCGCCGCTCGCGCGGAAGCGTCGCCACGCGAATAGCACCAGGGGAAGGCCCAAGAGCAGCGGCCAGTACTGCGTGAAGAAAAGCCGGACGTAGAAGAAACCCTGGTCCAGTCGTCCATACGCGCCGGACTTGGCGTGGACCGTGTTCGGGAAGAAATCGCCATAGTAGAGCACGCGCCCGATCGTCGCCGGCACCCACAGCGCGGAGAAGCCGATGGCGAACGCGAGCAGGCTGCGGCGGCGGACGACGAACAGGTACGCGCCGCCGAGTCCCGCCGCGAGCACGCCCTCCGGGCGCGTCAGCGCGCACAGCGCGGAAACGATGCCGGCCGCTGCGTCGAACCGGCGGCCGCGCGCTGCGGTGGTCAGCATGAGGAACACGGCCAGCATCAACGCCGTGAACGCGGCCGTCTCCAGCCCACCGGTCGCGAACCACAGCATGTCGGCGTGACACGCGAGGACCACCGCGCCGAGCGGAAGCGTTGGCGATTCCACCCCGAGACGGCGGCTCATGCGGGCGTGGGACAACCGCAACCCGGCGATGATGACGACGAGCGAGACGAGTCCCCACACCACCGCCCAGGTCTCCGGGGAGACGCCGAGCCGCATGCCGGCCGCGATCCAGAGCGTCCACAGGAAGTTGCTCATTCCTTCGACGCGCTCGCCCGGATTGAACACGAGCCCGTGGCCGGAAACGAGTTGTTCTGCATGGCGGAACGAGATGAACGCGTCGTCGGTCATCCAACGACGCTGGTAGGCGGCGACGACGGCCATGACCGCGGCTACGCTGGTCACCAGCCACGGGAGAGCCAGGAAGCGCGTCGCTCGGTTGCCTCGCACGCTCAGCGCCCGCGGAACTCTTCGAACCAATTCTGCACGGTGACGATCGCGGGCGGCGCGTCGTTGGGTGCGTTGATCGCTTCCGCCACGAGGAAGCGCTGGCCATCGGCGCTGACGTCGAAGCCGTCGGGCCAGCGTCCGGACCAGTTCGTGGTCGGACGCGCGCACAGCCGCTTCGGCGTTCCCACCGCGAGGGAACGATCGCCCATCGTCACGTCCACCGACCAGAGCTCGCTCGTGGTGGTGTAGAAGATGGTGCGCCCGTCCGCGCTCCAGCGCGGGAAGTTTCCGTTATTGCTCGAAATCTGCCACAACGTCGACGGCTCCGGAAACGTGGTCACGTAGACTTCGTCGCGGCCCGATGACCCCGAGACGAACAGTAGAAAATTCCCGTTGGGAGAAAACGACGGCGCCCCGCCCGCGCCCAACTCCGCGGTGATGTGATAGTTGCCGATGGTGCGCCCGATCATTCGCGGGAGTGTAAGGGCGTTGGGCACATTCGGTCCAGCACGGCCTCCCCAGCGCCGAGCCCGCCGTCCGCCCGCCCGAGAAGGGCCTTGACGTGACCATTTGGTCACGTTATAATCCGGTCACCTATCGGCGCCAGTGTCGCGCCGCCGAGGCGCCCCTTGCCGACAAACATCAAACAGGAGGAAACAAAATGAAGCAGGCTACGTTGGACGATTTCCTGGTCAACTTCGACCAAACCATCGAGATCAAAGCCGCTCCCGGCGACGTGTTCGAAGGGCTCGTCGCACGCATGTGCGAATTCGAGGGCGAGGACGGCCGCCCCGGGTTCAAGTTGCGCATGGAACGCTGGCCGGGGGGACGCTGGTTCCGCGACCTCGACGGCGGCAACGGTCACCTGTGGGGATTCGTGCAGTCGATCAAGCCGCCCACGTTGCTCGAGCTGTTCGGTCCCATGTTCATGTCGTACCCGGTCGCGGGTCATCTGATCGTAAGACTGACGCAAATGCCCGGCGGCACCAAACTCGTGTTCCAGAATCAATTCTTCGGTCCCGTGCCCGCGGACATTCGCGATGGAATGGGCGAAGGCTGGTCGGACATGCTGAAGAAACTCAAGAGCGATGTCGAGCGCTAGGTCAGCCGGGGTCATGCACGTGTACGCTAGCGAGGCGGCGTGAAGGACGATCTCGACGTCGTGTGGAAGGCGCTCTCGGACCCGACGCGCCGATCCATCCTCGATCTCCTGCGCGCCGGGCCGCAGGCCACGACCGACATCGTCGCGCACTTCCCCGCCCTGACGCGGTTCGGCGTCATGAAGCACCTGACCGTGCTTCGTGACGCCGGACTCGTGCACGATCGTTGGGAGGGGCGTCGGCGTATCAACAGTCTCAACGCCATCCCGATTCGACTCATCTATGAACGTTGGGTGAGCGGCTACCAAGATCTTTGGGCGAGCAAGCTGACGTCGCTCAAACGATCGCTCGAAGACGGGCGACCGCCCAAGAAACCGAAGCGGTAGCTGCTCACGCGAACCCGTGTCACCAAATGATCCGCCATGCGGGGCGGCGTCTAGCCTACTTCCCTCTTGCCGACAGTGCCCGCAGCACGATTCCTCCTGCGCGCAACGCCCGCACCACCGCCTCCGCGATCTCGACGGCCCCGGGAGTGTCGCCGTGGATGCAGAGGGTCTGGGCGTCCACGGCGACCTCGGTGCCGTCGTGCGCGATCACCGATCCGTGCGCGACGATGCGCAGCGCCTGCCGACCCGCTTCCGCGGGATCGCGAATGAGCGCGTCTTCGAACGCGCGCGAGCGCAGCGACCCGTCCGGCTGGTAGCGCCGGTCCGCGAACGCCTCCGCGACGACGGCGAAACCGCGCTCGCGAAACGCGTCCAGCATGGGAGAACCGGCCAAGCCGACCAGCACGACGTCGCGGTTCCATTGCGCGACACCGTCGGCGATCGCGCGCGCGAGCGCGCGGTCGCGCACGGCTTGGTTGTACAGCGCTCCGTGGGGCTTGACGTGCGAGAGCGTGGCACCGCATCGCTCCGCGATCTCGGCCAGCGCGCACGCCTGCTCGAACACGAACGCCTGCACCGCCGCTGGTGGCAGCGTCATCTCCTTGCGGCCGAAGTTCGCGCGGTCGGGATAGCCGGGGTGGGCCCCGATCGCGAGCCGGTGTCGCAGCGCCTGCTCGACGGTCGTCTGCATCGTAGTCGCGTCGCCCGCGTGTCCGCCGCACGCGATGTTGACCGACTTGAGCCACGGCATCAGCGCTTCCTGCGTTCCATCGGCGATCGCCGCCGGCAGCTCGCCCATGTCGCAGTTGAGATCGACGGTCTTCATTCGACGATTATCTTGCGCGAGCGCAGGAGCTGCTCGCGCCGGAACAGGACGCTGCGCGCCGCCGCCACTTGCACACGCTCGAAGCGCACCACATCGCGCGGGCGAAGCTGCCCGAGCGAGGCCAGGTCGGCGGTGATGACGTTCGCGATCTTGGGGTAGCCACCCGTGGTCTGCTGCTCGACGAACAGAATGATGGGCAGCCCGCCCGGCGGGATCTGCACGGCTCCGAGCGAGACGCCTTCGGTCACCATGCGTCCACCGGACTGCTCCGCGACCGGTGTTCCTTCCAAACGAATGCCCATCCGGTTGGTCTGCTCGCTCACGCGGTACACGTTCGCGGCGAACGCGCCGCGCGCCGCCTCGGCGAACCACGCGCTCTGCTCGCCGTCGGTGACGCGAATCCTCATGGGCTCCCCGCTCGCGCGATCCGCGATGGTGTGCGGCCACAGCTCCGCGAAAACACTCGGGTCGACGGTGCGCCTGCGAAACGGTGCGGTGGCGGCGCCGACCTGGAGCACGTCGCCCGCGCGCAGGGGCCGTCCCTGGTAGCCGCCGAGGCCGGTCATCACATGGGTCGATGAACTCCCGAGGAACGGCGTCACCACAATGCCACCCTGCACGCACAGGTAACCGCGCGCGCCGGAGCGCGACGGGCCCACGCGCAGTGTCGCTCCGCGCGGCACCTCGAGCGACTCCCACGTGCCGACGTTGTTGCCATCCAGCATCGCGCCGAAATCGGAACCCGTGAGCGCCACGACACCGCCTTCGGGGAACGCGAACGCCCCGCCCACGAGCGTCATCTCGAGCGCCGCGGCGTTCTCCGCATTCCCGACCAGTCGATTGCCGAGGCGCAGCGCGATGGGGTCGGCGGCTCCCGAGGCGGAAACGCCCAGCGGACCGAAGCCCTCACGCCCCAAGTCCTGCACCGTGGTGAGAAGGCCGGGTTCTTCGACGCGAATCGTGCTCATGCGCGCGCCATCTCCTCGAACTCGTCGCGCTCGATGGAGACGAAGCGCACGCGGTCGCCGATCGCAAAGCGGCTCATCTCGGCGCGCGCCGGCGAGAAGATCGCAAGGGGCGTGCGTCCGATGACGCGCCAGCCCCCCGGCGTCGCGATCGGGTACACGCCGGTCTGATGGCCGCCGATCGCCACGCTACCCGCCGGCACCGCGCGCCGCGGGATCGAGAGGCGCGGGGTTGCGAGCGAATCGGGAAGGCCGCCGAGATACGCGAATCCCGGCACGAAGCCGATGAAGTACACGAGGTAGTCACCAGACGTGTGCAACTCGATCGCGCGCTCCGCCGACATCTGATGCGACGACGCCAGCTCGTCGAGGTCGGGGCCGAAGGCGCCGCCGTAGTACACCGGGATTTGGATCAAACGCGGCTCGGGCAATTGAACGCTGTCCAGCCGCGCCACGCGAGTGCGCAGCGCGCGCTCGAGGTCGTCGTGCGTGAGTGTGAGCGCGTCGAACTTGACCAGGATCGAACCATAGCCGGGGTGGAGATTACGAACTCCGGAGACCGGTTGCGTTTGGAGAAGCTGCAGGAGTGCGCGCACGCGCCGATGCGCGTCCGGCGTGATGCGGTCGCCGAAGTAGACCATGAGGGACTGGTCGCTTGCGGGTTGGAATCGCGTGATGTCGGCCATGCATTACCTCATGCCGCGTCCGCCGTCCGCACCGCCACGCGGCGCCATAGGAAATACACCGGGAAACCCGCCAACACGATTGCATAACCCACACCAGATGTCGCCGGCGCGAGGTACAACAAGTCCACGATGAGGAACAACGCGAGACCGACGTACACCGCGGGCACGGCCGGATAGCCCCACGTTCGATACGGTCTCTCCATTATAGGCATCTTGCGACGAAGAACGATCACGGCCGCCACCATCAGAGCGTACAGGACCAAGTCGGCCGGGACCAAGTACTCCAGGAGTTGCGTGTACACGTTGCCGTATACGACCGCACCGGCGGCGTCTTCGGTCGCGGTCCGCGGGAGTGTCAGCAACGATGCCCACACACCCTGCCCGAGCAGTGCCGCCCCCGGCACGTGGTACCGATTGACGCGGCCGGCGCGCGCGAAGAACAGACCGTCGCGCGCCATCGCGTACGAGATGCGCGCGCCCGAGAGAATGAGCCCGTTGGCGCACCCGAAGGTCGAAATCATGATGGCCGCCGCCATCAGCACCGTGCCGCGGTCGCCCAGGACCGCTTGCATCGCCGCCGTACCCACGCGATTCTGCGGCGCGCGCTGAATCTCCTCGAGCGAAAGTGCGACCACGTAGCCCAGGTTCGCGAGCAGGTACAACCCGACCACGAGCGAGCATCCTATAAGGAGCGCGCGCGGGAGATTGCGACCCGGGTCGCGGACTTCGGCACCGATGAAGGTCACGTTGTTCCACGCCGATTGCGAAAACAACGGGCCCACCATCGCCTTTCCCACCAGCATGACGAGCGCGAGTGCTCCCACCATCCCGAGTCCCGGTTGCGCCAGCTGCGGGGCCCATCCGTTCTCGCTCGGATTCCACCACGACGACGTGAAGGCAGCACCGCGCAGCTTCCACCCCAGCACGAGACACGCCACGATCAACCCCACGAGTGCCGTCGTCTTCGCCACCGTGAACGTATTCTGGATCCACTTGCCCAACACGAGGCCGCGCGCGTTGAGTGCCGTCAAGAGCAAGATCATCGCGATCGCGGTCGCTTGCTGCGTGGAGAGACTGATCGCGTAGTGCCCGATGCGAATTGGTTCGATTAGATAACGCGTCGAGGAGATGGACGGTGCGAGCACGCCGGAGAAGTTTGCGAACGCAACCGCCACCGCGGCGATAGTTCCGGTTTGAATGACGAGCAGGAACGACCACCCGAACACGAAACCCGTCGCCGGTCCGTAGGCTTCGCGCAGGAACACGTACTGCCCGCCCGCGCGCGGCATCGCCGCCGCCAGCTCGGCGCAGCACAAGGCGCCCGTGATGGTCATGACACCCGCCAGCGCCCACGCCAGCAAGAGGAAGCCGGGCGAACCGACCAGCCGCGCGGATTCCGCGGACACGATGAAGATGCCGGAACCGATCATCGATCCGATGACCAGCATGGTGGCGTCGGTCAGCCCGAGCTTGCGTTCGAGGGTCGTGGGAGCAGGCGGCATGGGCGGCCTCGAGAGTAACACACGGGGGCACATGGCCCCCGTGCATCGACGCGGACTAGACCATATAGAAGCGGCTGGACCCTCCATTTATCGTAGGTTGGTCAGATGGTCTGACCAGAGCTACATGAGTGACACATTGTGCACTCAACTTTCT
>JAKEHA010000029.1 GCA_022615275.1 Candidatus Latescibacterota bacterium | reverse complement strand
AGGGCGCCCTGCGCTACGAAGTGGACGGCGAGGTGTACGCGGCGCTCGCCTCCCCGCTGGTGGTGGAATCGATCCCACACGCACTGCGCGTGTGCTCGCCGCTGGGGAAGCGCACGTGAGGGCGGTCGTCTTCGACGGCGCCATACCCCGCTATCTCGCCACGCGCGCGGCCGGCGCCGTCTCGCGCCGGCTGCTGACGGGTGCTTGCCGGTGCACGCAATTGCGCGAGATCCCGGCCCCCTCGCTCCCCACCGACCGCTGGGTGCGCGTCGAGACGCGCCTGGGCGGCATCTGCGGGAGCGACCTCAATCTGGTGTCCCTGCACGTGTCGCCCTCGGCCTCTCCGTTTTCGTCGTTTCCGTTCGTGATCGGCCACGAGAACGTGGGAACCGTCGTGGACGCGGGAGTTGCCGTCACGCGCGTCGCGCGCGGCGACCGGGTCGTCGTCAATCCCCTGCTCGCCTGCAGCGTGCGCGGCATCGAGCCGCGCTGCCGTCACTGCGAGGATGGACACCCCTCGCGCTGCGAACACTTCACCGACGGTGCGATCGCGCCCGGAATGCTGCTCGGCACGACGCGCGGTCTGGGCGGGAGCTGGGGCGAAGCCTTCGTCGCGCACGAATCGCAGGTGTTTCGCGTTCCCGATCACGTGTCGGATCGCGCCGCGGTGTTGACGGAGCCCCTCGCGTGCGTCGTCTCCCCCGTGCTCGAGCAGGGTGCCGCGCTCGGGGAGCGCGCACTCGTCATCGGTGCGGGTTCGATGGGGCTCCTGGCCGTCGCCGCGCTCAAGGCGCTGGCGCGCGCCGAGGTCACGGTCCTCGCCAAGCACGCCTTCCAAGCCGAGCACGCCGAGCGCTTGCGCGCGGACCGCGTCGTGATGATGCGCGACGGCGATTACTTCGCAGCACTCTCGCGCGCGACGGGCGGCCGCTTGCTCAAGCCGATTCTCGGTCCGCGCATCCACGTGGGCGGCTTCGACGCGACCTTCGTGTGCGTCGGCACCGAGGGCGCGGTCTCCGACGCCCTGCGCTTCACGCGCGCGGGCGGCACGATCGTGCTGCTGGGAAACGTCGCGCGCCTCTCGCGCGTGGACTGGACTCCGCTATGGGCGAAGGAACTACGCGTGTTCGGAAGCCTGTGCTACAACGCGCCGCTGCGCGCGGGCGTGCGCCAGGATGCGTTCGCGTTTGCATTGGCGCAGGTATCCGGCCCGCTGGGTTCGTCGCTCGAGCCGCTGGTGACGCACGTAGTGCCGATGGACGACTTCAGCCAAGCCCTCGCCGTGGCGCAAGGGCGCGCGGGCCGCGGGGCGATCAAGGTGGCACTCGGCGGCCCAGCCCAGTCGTCCGCATAACAAATTGTCACAAATACAATTACGCCAGCCCGATCCGTTCGTTGTCAGGTTTCGGGTGCGCGTGTTATAAAGCGAACATCCGGGGAGCGCGAGCTCCGGTCTCGAGAGCGCTTCCTGTACGTTCCCCAACCAAAGGTGGTGATGTTGATGTTCTCGTTCCGTGGAATCGTGGCGACTGCATTGACGGTCGGCCTGCTCGCCGGTTCCGTCGCCGTGACCAACGCTGCCGATGAAGCGAAGAAGCGGGCCGCGAAGTACCAGAGCTCCAACGACCAGAAGATCTACGACCTGTCGCATCCCTGGCCCTTCCGCGAAGGGACCATCGAGGGCGATATGGACGGCGACGGCGTGTTCGACGACCGCGACCGCTGCCCGAGCACACCGCGCGGCGCCATCGTCGACGAGAACGGATGCCCCACCGATTCCGACGGCGACGGGGTCGTCGACGGCGTCGATCGCTGCCCGAACACGTCGCGCGGCGCGCGCGTGGATGCATCGGGCTGCCCCTCGGCAGACGCGGACCGCGACGGCGTCGCGGACGCCTCCGACCGCTGCCCGGACACGCCGCGCGGCGCCATCGTGGATGCCAACGGCTGTCCGACCGACTCCGACGGCGACGGCGTCTACAACGGCCTCGACAAGTGCGCAGACACGCCCCGCGAATACGCGGTGGATGAATCCGGCTGCCCGATTCCCATCGGCGAAGTCGGCCAGCGGTTCCTGAACAGCGAGGCGGTCGCGTTCAACATCGCGTTCGCGTCCGGCAAGGCGGATATTCTTCCGCAATCGGAGTCGCAGCTCGACCGCGTGGGCGAGGTGCTCTCCGACTGGCCGGAGGCCAAGGTGGAGATCGCCGGTCACACCGATTCGCAGGGTGCCGCGTCGTTCAACAGCACGCTCTCGAAGCAGCGCGCCGACGCGGTCAAGAAGTACCTCGACATGAAGTACCCCAAGATCAACCCGAACAACCTGTCGACCAAGGGTTACGGCGAGTCCAAGCCGGTCGCCGACAACGGCACTCCGGAAGGTCGCGCGCAGAATCGCCGCGTCGAGTTCACGCTCATGAACGCGTCCGAGCTCGGTACGGAAGTCGATACCCGCCGCTACCAGCGCCGGAAACAGTAGTCATCGGGGGAGTTTCTCAAGGAGACGGTGCGACGACTCGTCGTCGCGCCGTTTTCTTTTGACCGGAATCGGCGCGCGTGGGTTCGGCGCGGGGCCGACCTGGCGCGAGTTTCGCATCAGATCGGACTCGACGACGCTTCGACGGGATTCGTATTATGGCATGGGTAGCGTTTGGTGAGCGGAGGTCTAGCGCGATGAAGAGAGACTCCATCTGGACGACGATCGTCGGGACGGGCAGCTACATTCCGGAGCGGCTGGTCGCAAATGCCGATTTCCTGGCTGACGAATTCTTCGGCCCCGACGGCAAGAAGCTCGCCGCCAGCACGCGGGTCACCATCGACAAGTTCGAGGCGATCACAGGTATCGGGGCGCGGCGATACGTAAGCGGCGACGTATGCACATCTGACATCGCGACCTTGGCCGCGGCGGACGCCCTGGCTTCGTCGTCGATCGACAAGGAGACGCTGGACTACGTCATCGTGGCGCACAACTTCGGCGACGTCGCCGCGAACAACCGGCGCTCCGACCTCGTTCCCACGCTGGCGGCCCGAGTGAAACACCGACTGGAAATCGTGAACCCCCGGACCATCGCGTACGACCTGCCGTTCGGCTGCGCGGGTTGGCTGCAGGCGGTCATCCAGGCGGACTACTTCATCCGCTCGGGCGACGCCAAGCGGGCTCTCGTCATCGGGGCCGAGACCCTCTCGAGGGTCTGTGACCCGCACGACCGCGACAGCATGCTGTACGCGGACGGCGCCGGCGCTTCCGTGCTCGAGGGAGTCGCCACCGATTCCCCGGTCGGGATCTTGGCGCACTGCACGCGTTCCGACACGCACCACCACGCAAATCTGCTCCGGCTGGGCCGATCGTACAACCCTCAGGTCGATCCACGGGAGCTGTTCCTCAAAATGAACGGCCATGCGCTCTACGAATACGCGCTGCGATTCGTGCCCCGCGTGGTCAAGGAGTGCATCACGAAGGCCGGCCTCTCGCTCCGCGACGTGTCGAAGATCCTGATCCACCAGGCCAACGCCAAGATGGACGAAGCCATCCTCCGCCGGTCCTACGAGTTGTTTGGGACCGACGCCGCTCCCGAGTTGGTGATGCCGATGACCGTGTCCTGGCTGGGCAACAGCTCGGTGGCGACCATCCCGACGCTGCTCGACCTGCTACTGAAAGAAAAGCTCGAGAATCAGCGGTTGAAGTCGGGACAGAAGGTCGTGCTCGCGTCGGTGGGCGCGGGAATGAACATCAACGCGCTCGTATACGGCATCCCCTGACATCCCGACCCGCGGCCTTAGCCGTGCGCTTACGAAGCGTTCGTACCGGCGGGCCGCCAGAGCAACACCACCGACGCCACCTCGACGTCGGACTTGCGCGGTCGCACGGTTACCGTCGCCAGCGGTTCCGAAAGCGGGTCGAGCTTCGCCACCAGAGCAGCGACGTCGGCCGCCAACGCGGCTTCGAGTTGCGCGCGGCGCGTTTGCAGCACGTCCAGCGAGTCCTCCGCGCGATCGACGTCCCGCCCCTGCTTGGCCGCACGATCGACGCGGCGCACCGAGCGGGCGGCGTCCCCCATCGCGGTGCGCGACACCTTTCGTCCCAGGAACGCCGACAAGAGCGTCGTGCCCACCGAGACCGCGGCGGTCATGCGCCGACTGGATGCCTGGTCCTTCTCGCGCGCGACCGCTTGCTCGGCGCGGCGAATGCGATCGTCGAGCGTCGCGAGCTTGGACGCGTATTGGTCGCGCAGTTTCTCCACTTTGGCGTCGCGATCGGAGCGGGATGCTTCCGCAATGCGAATTCGGAAATCGCGCTCGCTCTCGCCCGGCTTCGACACCAACCGCAATCGCTTGCACTCGAAGAGATGGACCGACGCGCCGCGGTAAAGCGAGTCCGCCAATGCGTCGCCCCACTGCTTGGAAACACCCGCCTGCCCGACCGCGCGCGGTAGCGGCGCGAACGTAGCACCCGCGGAGGGCGAGTCCGACGAGGTCGGCTCGGCTCCCAAATCGATCGCGGTCGACCAGTCGGGACCCGGCGCGTCCGCGGAAAGCGGCGCCGCGCGCACGAACGACCGCGTGTGAACACCGCCGCCGGGAATTGCGACGTGCACGCGCGCGACGCCCAGGGCAAAGGGTGCGAGGGTCGCGCCCGCTTCGAAGCGCTGCGGCAAGTCGGGTGGCAGTACGGGGGCGTTCGACGACGCGGCCGAAGGCGACGATGCGACGGCGGGCTTCGGCGCGGTATCCACGCGCGTCGGCGCGGCCGCCGCGGTCGCAGCGCGCGGCAGGCGGCGAATCTGTTCGCGCGTCAGCGGTCCCGCCAGGTACGAAAGCGCCCAGCGGGTGTGAAACACCACCGGCTTCGTCTCGTGCGTGTTGTGGAGCAGGAACACGCGCGGCGCGAGTGCACCGATCGTCTTTTCGAAGTCCGCACCAGCCGCGCCCGCGGCCGCGCCCTCCAGCCCGTCGACCAGCCGCTTCTTGTCGCGCTCGGTTTGCAGCCGTCCGATCAACCACGTGCCCGCGTT
>JAKEHA010000213.1 GCA_022615275.1 Candidatus Latescibacterota bacterium | reverse complement strand
GCTGGGTGGACCGGGGTGGGGGTGAACGCGCGATCGTCGCCAACGTCGAGCGGCTCTTCGTTGTGGCCTCCCTGGCAGAGCCGCCGTTTCGGCCCGTTTTGGTCGACCGCGTGCTTGCGGCGGCGGAGTGGGGCCACGCGCCGGCCGCCCTCGTTTTGAACAAGACCGACCTCGCGGACCGGGCCGAGGTGGAGGCGGTCGCGGCCATCTACCGCGCCGGCGGCTACGGGGTCCTGCCGACCTGCGCCGGGACCGGCGGGGGCGTCGACGCCCTGGAGCGTCTGATCGGCGACGGCGTCTACGCCTTCGTCGGCGAGTCGGGGGTGGGGAAGTCGTCGCTCATCAACCGCCTCGATCCCAACGTGGAGCGGGTCACGCAGGAGGTGGGGGAGCGAACCGGACGCGGACGCCACACCACGACGTCGTCGCAGCTGTTTCCCTTCCGCTCCGGATTCCTGGCCGACACGCCCGGGATGCAGACCTTCGGATTCCCCGGTCGCGACGAGGGCGAGCTGGCGGCGTGCTTCCCGGAGATCGCGCATATCGACGCGCCGTGCCGCTTCCAGCCGTGCACGCATTCGCACGAGCCGGGCTGTGCCATCAAGGCCGCGGTGGAAGCGGGGACCATCGCCGCGTCGCGCTACCAGAGTTACCTCGCCATCCTGGGCGAGATCCGCGCGCACGCGAAAGAACAGGCGTGGTGAACTCGTGGGACGATTGAAGACCGTCGAGCGATCGGGCAAGCGCGCGCTCTTGCGCGTGATCGGGCTCTTCCTGCGCGCGCGCCCGATCGACGCGGCCGAATTCCGGGCCATGGTGTTCCAGCGCATCCTCGTCATTCGGCAGCACAATCAAATGGGCGACATGATGCTCGCGATCCCTGCGCTGCGCGCGATTCGCGAGTCGTATCCGGACGCGTCGATCGGGGTGGTGTCGTCGACCCTCAATCGCGGCGTGCTCGTCAACAGCCCCTACGTCGACCGCGTGTTCACCTACGACAAGCGCCGCCCGTGGACGACCGTGACCATGACCTCGGACATTCGCGCGCAGCGCTACGACCTCGCGATCGTGCTGCACACGGTGTCGTTCTCGTTCACGAGCCTCCTCCTGGCCGTGCTCTCGCGCGCCCGCATCCGCGTGGGATCGACCTCGCGCTCGATCGGGCACGCGCTGACGGGCAGCTACTTGAATCTCACCCTTCCGCTTCCCGACGACGCGGCGCTCTCGCGCTTGAACGAAGCCGAGCACAACCTGTTTCCGCTGCGCGCGGTCGGCATCACGACCAACGACATCGCGCCGTTGTTGGTGCCGGGTGACGCGAGCGAGCGTTGGGCCGACGCGGCCGCGGCCGAGCACTGGCGCGGCGAAACGCTGCGCCTGGCCGTTCACCCCGGCGCGGGCAAGGTCGCGAACATCTGGCCCCCTCAGCGCTTCGCGGCCGTGATCGACGACCTCGCCGCGGCGCGCCCGGTCTCGCTCGTGATCGTCGAAGGACCGCGCGACGCGCAGTCGGTCGCCGACTTCCAACGCGCGTGCGGGGTCGCGGGGGCGGTCGTGCGCGGGCGCCCGATCACGGACGTCGCGGCGCTCTTGAAGCGCGCCGACCTGGTCGTGTGCAACGACACGGGAGTGATGCACGTCGCAGCGGCCGCGGGCGCGCGCGTGCTGGCGGTGTTCGGCCCGACGGATCCGTTCCGGTGGGCGCCGCGCTGCAAGAACCTTCGCGTCGTGCGCGCGCCGGGCGGTAACCTGCGCGCGCTGACACCCGAAGCGGTCTCGAGGTCGGCGCGGGAATGGCTGGGGACTAGTAGCGCGGGCTCAGCGTGATCTTGAGCGGAAGCATGTCGTTCGCTTCCACCACGACCTCGGACGTCCACGCGTAGAAGTTGGCTTTCTTGATCGTCACCGTGTGCGTGCCGGCCTCGACTTCGATCGGCCGCAGGATGGGCGTGATCCCGATCAACTGGCCGTCTATGTAGAGCTCGGCGCCCTCGGTGGTCGCGAGGCTGATGATCCCGCGCAAGCGCTTGAGCGTGACGTTGCGACGCGACAATTCGCCCGAGACGATTTGGATCGTCTCCACGTAGGGCTCGCTCTTCGGATGGCGGCACTCGATGGTCTGCCGTCCGGCCGGCAGGGTGAGCCGCAGCGTGGGCGACGCGTCGCCGCGATACTTTCCATTGACCCACACCTCGCAGCTCGGGTCGACGGTGATCGAGAGGTAGCCCTCGCGAAACACCTTCGCGGGTTCCTCGTCCTTGACCTTCTTCTCGGGCTTCTTGGCCTCCTCGGCGGGCGCGGTTTGCGGCGGCGCGTCGATCGCGGGCGCGGTCGGTTGCGACGCGGTGGGGGAGGTCCACACCATGGGCGCTCGCGGATCGCCCTTGTCGGTGGAGGCGACGATCGCGGACGCGTCGCCCGGCGTCGCGGTGGTGTCGACGGGAGCGACGGTGGAATCGATCATCGCGAGGCGGAGCGAGTCGACCGCCATTGGGAAGCCGCCGCCGAGCGCGGAGTCGAGCCCCAGGCCCGCGCCCCCCGAGACGTCCGCTTGCTGCACCGACGCCGGCGCCGACGAGGGCGAAAATCCGAGCGCGCGCAACTGCGGCCGGTACATGAAACCCGCCGCGCCGCCGCCGAGCACGAGCACCGACGCGACCGCGACCCACGCGCCCGCCGCGCGGCGCCGTTTGCGCCTCATGGCCGAGCTGCTCCCCGCCCACGACGCGCTGGACGAACTCCGGCGTCGCGCTGCCGACGACGTGCTGGCGGGCGTCGAAACGCCCTTGGTCAGAAGGCGCGTGTCGGTGTTGCGCTCGAGCAGCGCGGGGAGTGCCGTGAGCGCGCGGTTGAGCCCGTCGGTGCCCAGCACCGTCTCGATCGCCAGGCGGAAGTCGCGCGCCGACTGGAAGCGCTGGTCGCGGTTCTTCGTCAGCGCGCGCGTGACCAGCCCCTCGACGTTGGGCGGAATCTCCGGATTGAACTCGCGCACCGGTGGGATGTCCTTGTGCACGATATTCTGGATGATGCCCATGTAGTTCTCGCTCGCGAAGGGCTGGCGGCCCGTGATGAGCTCGAAAAGCACGGTGCCGAGCGAGAACAGGTCGCTGCGCTGGTCGACGCTCTCGCCGAAGGCCTGTTCGGGCGACATGTAGAGCGGCGTGCCCAGGATCGAATCGGCGGCGGTGTGGGAGCTCGCGCCCTGCGTGAGCTTGGCCAGGCCGAAGTCGGCGATCTTGACCGTGCCCGACTTGGTCAGCATGATGTTGCCGGGCTTGACGTCGCGGTGCACGATGCCCTTGGAGTGCGCGTGCTCGAGTCCGCGGCACGTCTGGTGAACCATTGCGAGCGCCAGGTCCCAGTTGACCGGCCGCCAGCGCTCGAGGACTTCCTTCAGGCTCTCGCCTTCGACGAACTCCATCACCATCTGGTAGCAGTCTTCCTCGACTCCGAAATCGATCACGCGCACGATGTTCTCGTGGTCGAGCGAAGCGGCGGCCTTGGCTTCGAGGACGAAGCGGCGGGTGAAATTCTCGTCGGTGGTCAGGTGCTGATGGAGGCGCTTGACCGCGACGACGCGATCGAGCGAAACCTGGATGGCCTTGTACAAGACCGCGGTCCCGCCCGACGCGACCGTTTGCAATACTTTGAAGTTCTTGTTTTCGGTCACGCGCCTACCCCGCGAGGTCACCGCGCGAGCACGAGTCGCTCGGCCAGATACGAAGGCAGCCCGTTGGACAGAATCTTGCCCTGCGACTTGGAGATGTCGTAGGGGACGCGCACGAACTCGAGCCAGCCGTCCTCTTCGTCCAGCACCACCATGCACGCGTCCGGGTTCGAGTCACGCGGCTGCCCGATCGAGCCCACGTTGACGAAATAGCGCGTCTGATCGCTCAAGCGCACACGGTGGTCGCGCACCACTTCCATGCGTCCGGTTTTCTTGTTCATCGTGACCAGCACCGGCAGGTGGGTGTGGCCCACGAAGCAGAATTGCTGCCCGATGTGCGAGAACACCTCCGCCACTTCTTCCAGCGTGCGAATGTAGACGAAGCGCATGGGGTCGACGGGCGATGCGTGCGTGTAGCAGTAGTCGCCGTCGATGTACTGGAGCGGCAGGTTCGACAAGAGATCCTTGTCCTCGGGGCTCAACTGATCGCGCGTCCATTCGATCGACTGGCGCGCGATGGAATTGAACTCTTCGGTGGAGATGACCCCCGCGACGGCGAGGTCGTGGTTGCCGGCCAGCATCAGGTTGGCCTTGTCGCCGATCAGCTCGACGCACGGCTGCGGGTCGGCGCCGTAACCCACCACGTCGCCCAGGCACATGAGCTGGTAGGGCTCGAAACGGCGCGCGGCCTCGATCGTCGCCTGCAGGGCTTCGAGGTTGCCGTGGATGTCGGACATCAAGACGTAGCGCATCGCAGCCTCTCGGGTTGGCGCGGTTTATTCGTGGAACACGAACGACTCGCTGGCGATCTGTATCTCGTCGTTGTCCTTGAGCTCGATCTCCTTGACGGTGCGTCCACCGACGCGCACGGGGCGAAGGCCGCCCACGCGACGCAGGATGGTGCGGCCGTTCTCGCGGATGATTTCGGCGTGGCGGCCGGCGACGAACATGCCGGCCACGTGCACGTCGGCGTCCTGGTCCTTGCCGATGACCACGCCGTCGTCTTCGATCTCGACGATGCGATCGCCGAACTCGGTGTGCACAACCAGGCGGGGCGGGCGCTTGGAAGCGTCCACCGCCGTCATGGTCGCGGTGCGCGTATCGTGGCCTTCCGACGGATCGTGGGAGTGCGCGGTCGGGTGCGGTGCCGGGTGCGGCGCCGGCGTGGGCGCGGCGTGCGGCCCTCCGCCGGCCAGCGAACTGCGCTGGAAGATCATGGTCTGGTCGAAGCCGGCCATGGCCTCCGGCTCCGCCACCGCGTGGCCGCCCTGCACGCGGAACTGGATCGTGTGCTTGGCGATCGTGATCTCGTCGCCGTCTTCGAGCTTGCGCCGCGTGATGCGCGCGCCGTTGACCTCGGTGCCGTTCAAGCTGTCGCAGTCGCGAACGAAATAGCCGCCCTTCTCCTCTTCGATGAGCGCATGCAGTCGCGACACGGCCAGGTTGTCGATCACGATGTCGTTGTCGGGCGTGCGGCCGATGCGCAGGCGCGGACGATCGACTTCCCAGCGTCCGATCTCGCGATCCTTGAAGCGCAGCACCACCACGGGCGGCTTGGAAAGGAACACGTCCTCGAAGCGCCCCGCGAACGACTCGGGCAGGTTCTTGGCGTCGGGCGCGTAGGAGACCAGGAAGTCTTCGAACAGGCTGATGGTGAGCGGCTTCTCCGCGCTGCGCGTGTAGACCTTCACCAGGAACTCCTCGCGGAAGGTACCCTCGCGCGGGGTGGCCGCCGAGAGCTCCATGCACAGCGCCGCCGCCCTGCCCTTCTCGTAGCGAAGGAGCGCGAAGAAGTCCTCGCGGGTGGCGGCCACGATGGAGCTCTTGCCTTCCCCCTCGATCTTGTCCAGCAGCTCGTCGAGGTCGACCAGATTCGTCGCCACGCGCAACGCGGGCTTCTTCTGCGATACCACGAGCAGCGAGTGCAGGATCTTGGTGTTGAGCTCGTACCAGCACGCGCGCGGGAAGCTCATCTGCGACACGCCGACCAGGAAGTCGCGGATCGACGTGGGCGAATACTGACCCCCGGTCGACTCGGCGGCGGCGTAGATCTGCCCGTCGCGCAGGAAAAGAACCCGCTGCGTCACGCTGTCGTAGATCTCGAGCGCGCACGGCTTGGGCGAGCTGGCGGCCAGCGCGCGACGGATGAGCTCGTTGAGCGAGGCCTTGGTGACCTCGCCGCTCTCTCCGAGGACTGCGGCGTGCGGAATCGTGGTTCTCACGTTGCGACCTTTCTCGCCCAGCGACATTCGCAAAGGCATTGTCGGCGAACGAGAAAGGGCAAGTTCCATGCCACCGGCGCGGGCGCGGAAGGCGCGCAGGAAGCCCGAAACGGGGCGTCGGGACGCGGCAAACCGGACCTGCCGGGAAGGGGCTAACGGTGCGAGAATCGCGCAATGCAAACGGCGTTCGGCGTGCTCGAAACGCGCGCGCGCCGTTGCGCATGATTCCTCGTGGTGTCGCAGGAGGGGGTTTCGGGCGTGCGTGCGCCGCATACCGCCTTGACACGTGCGAACCGACCGTGGTACAATCCTCCGCGTTCGCAGGCAAGGTTGGCCACCCGTGTTTCGCAGCGAGTCAATAAACGAGCAGTAGGGGATCCATCGAGTGCGCATCGGCACGCGATGGATTCTTGCTTTAAGGAAGGGGGAATTCGGAATTGCGCTACACTGGTAAAGTGAAGTGGTTCAACGAAAACAAGGGTTACGGGTTCATCCTCAGCGACGACGGCGCGCGCGACATCTTCGTGCATTATTCGGAGATTCGCGACGATGGCTATCGCACGCTCGCCGAAGGAGAGACGGTCGAGTACGAGTTGATGGACAGCCCGAAGGGCCCCCAGGCGAAATCGGTCCAGCGCAATCAGAAGATCGCGCCGGCCCAATCTCCGGAGGCGGCTCTCTAGGTCGCTTTCGTTGACCTTGAAGAAACGCGGATCCCCGTACCTGCGCAGCCGCGGGTGCGGGGATCGCGTTTTTTAGGAGGGGTCGGAACGGACCTCGTCACTCGTCGAGGCTCTTCAGGCTCTTCTGGGCCTTTTCGTTCGAAGGATCCAGCTCGATCGCCTTCTTCCACGCCTTGCGCGCCTCGTCCTTGTTGCCCAGCTTGAAGTGCGCGTTACCCAGGTTGGTGTACGCAGAGCCGTTGTTGCTGCTGCGGCTCAGCGCCTCGTTGTACATCTCGACCGCGCGCGCGAAGTTGCCCTGTTTGTAGAACACGTAGCCCAGGTTGTTGTACGCGGCGTGCAGCTCCGGGTTTAGCTTGATGGCCTTGGTGAAGGCTTCCGCGGCGCGCTCGTTCTCGTTCAATTCGGTGTAGACGAGGCCGAGGTTGTTGTAGCACTCCGCGAAGGTATCGTCGCGCTTGAGCGCTTCCAGGAACTGGTCGCGCGCCAGCTTCATGTCGCCGTGGTGGTAGCTGGTCACACCCAGGTTGTTGAACTTCATCGCCTCGCGACGCTTGGCTTGCGTCGCGGAGTCGTCCTTCTTGCGCTCGCGGTCGGTGCGCACCACGTCCATCATCTCGACCCAGTTGCGCTCGAGCCGGCCGATGTTCTCGACCGCCTTGCCGACGGTGCTCTCCACGCCCTGCATGCGGGGAGCGATCGCTTCCAGCGCCTGGATGCGCTGCATGATCTGCTCCCACTGCACCTTGATCTGCTTGATGCTGTCGTCGAAGCCGAGCACCAAGTCGGACACGGTCGTGGTCAGGGTCTCGAAGCCGTCGTTGCGCGCGTCGATGGTGTCCTTGATCTCCGCGATGCCGTCCTTGATCGCGTTCATGGTCTCGTGGCGCTCGTCTTCCTCTTCTTCGCTGGGAACGATAGACGCGATCTTCTTCTCGACCTCGGTCTTGAGCTTCGAAAGCGTGTCCAACTGGCGCCTTTCCACGTCGCCGAAGCTCGAGATCATCTCGGCAACACTCTTGGTCTGGAACTTCCAGAACTTGTCCAGCTCGCGCGCGACCGCGGCCGACGTCTCGTCCTTCTTGTCGTCCTTGCCCTTCGATTTCTCGAAGACCCGTTCACTCGCTTCCGCCGCCTTGCGCGCCTTGTCGACTCCGGAAATGATCGCGTCGAAGGTGCACTCGCCGTCGTCGGTCCGATAGAAGCGGCAGGTCTCCCGCAGGCAGTACAAGTGCGACGTGGCCGGGTTCTCGCGCCCCGGCTTCGCGTGCGACTTCGCCTTGCGGTCGGACTTGACGCCGACGCCGCCGTCGCCGTCGTAGCCGAGCACGACGACGTCGCCGGTGTTACCGGCCGAGCCGTGCGCGCCGGCCTCGATCTCGAGGACGTTGCCGTCGGCGCCCAGCATGTGCGACATGAACGGGCAGATTTTCATGATCTCGCTCCTTCAGCGATCCTTGCGATGATGGTCGGATATCACGTCGGGCGTTGTGGCCGCGACGGTCTCGATGAATCCTCGTAGTATCCGCGGATTCCTAGCATCTTCCGTGCCGGGAGGATCGAGGCGCGGGCCGGGCTAGTCCAGCGAAGTGGTCTTCTGAAGAATGGCCACGCCGTCGGATTGCACACCGACCAGCTGCTCGAGGTTGCGTCGCGCCAGGCGCTCGAAATCGGATCGTCCCGGGCACGATTCCACCAGGCGCTCGAGGGTGTCCTTGGCGCCGGCAAAATCGTTCATCGACCGCTGGCACACGGCGGTGCGCAGCCACAGGCGCTGCTTCTGGTCGTCGGTGAGGGACGGCTCGTCGAGCTTGATCATGATCTCGAGCGCTTTCAGCGGGCGGTTACACAGCGAGTGGTACTCGGCTTCGTAGAAGCGCTGGGCAAATCTTTCCGCGTCGTTCGCGGGATCGAACGCGAGTAGATCGTGCAGATCGTCGACGCGTCCGTTTTCGATCGCCTGCTCGATGAGCGCGACCGTCTCCGCGCTCGAGAGCTCATCCTTGCGGAACCGCGCGAGTTCGGCGTCGAAGGTCTTGGGCGTGCTCGCGACGGCCGGCGCCGGTTCGGGCGCAACCGCGGGTTCGGGCTCCGGCGCGGGCTCGAACGACGCCAAGGGTTCCGGCGTCTCGACGGCCTCGAACGACGCAGCCGGCACCGGCGTCGCAACGGAGTCGAACGCAGCAGCGGCTTCCGGAGTCTTCACCGGCTCGAATGCCACCACCGGCGCCACCGCAGGCTCGGGTTCCTCGGGCGCGAGCGGTATCTCGATCTCCGGCTCCGGCGGCGCGGCGGTCGGAATACCGTACGACATCGCGTCGATGGGCGCGCGCGCGGCGCGCACTTCTTCGCGGGTGACAACTTCGACCGCGGCGGGCGTCGCTTCATGGGGAGCGCTCGGCGCCTCGGGCTCGTCGTCGATATGGAAGAACGCCGCCGCGCCGACTTCACCCAAACGGCGCGCGACGTTGTTCACCTGCGACTCGGTCACACCGGCCTCGGTGCTCGCGCGCATCTTGACCGCGGGGCGCGCCTGCGGTGCCGAGAACGCGGCGGCTACCGGCTGCTCGGGTGCGCGCTCGGGCGTTCTCTCAGGAATTACTACGGGAACTACAGCGGGAACTACAACGGGAGGTACCTCGGTTGTTATCTCGGGAGTCTCCTCCGCATTCAGCTCGCGCGTTTGCTCGGGGGCTTTGAACATCGGTTTCTCGACCGGCGTCTCTCGCTTAGGGGTCGAGAGGTGCAAGTCGCGCGAGGTCTCGAACACGTACCCGTCGATCTCGTCGCCCGGATTCTCCACGGGAACGTCGGGCAACTGGCTCTCGGGCGTTCCCTCGTCGTCGAACGAAAGCTCGCGCGTCTCGATGAACGACTGTTTCTCCGCGGGCTTCTTGCGCTCCTCGGCGAAGCGC
>JAKEHA010000028.1 GCA_022615275.1 Candidatus Latescibacterota bacterium | reverse complement strand
TGCTCAACTCCATGCCGGGCACCTCGTCGGAAATGCGCGCCGCCACGGCCACGTTCTGGATTACGTCCGGGCACCACGGCTCCGCGATCGCGAGCACCTGCAAGGGCGTGCGTCCATTGAAGAACGAAAGTACGTCCTCGTCGAACTCGAAGGCGTCGTAGAATGCGCGCATGCGCGGCGCGTCTTCGCCCGCCGCGTCGACGAACTGCGACCACGACAGCCCCTGGTTGTAGTACGGCGTGACGTCGATCTGCGGCTCCGGCATGCGTGACTCCTACTTGGAATATGCGGTGTAGAGGGTCTCGATCCAACGGTCGGTCGTGATGAACTGCCAGTCGAACGGCTTGAACTTCTCCGGCAACCCCGCCTTCTTGATCTCCTCCAGGGTCTTCTTCCCCGCGATGAGCTTCTTCACGTACTCGCTGGTCTCCTTGATCATGTCGCGCGCGGCATGCACGTCGTCCATGGTCGAAAGCGGTCCGTGTCCGGGGATGACCTTGGCGTCCTTGGGCAGGTTGAACATGACCCACTCGAGGTTCTTCAAGTATCCGTCCACCGAGCCGCCGCCTTCCACGTCGACGCGCGGGTAACGCCCCGAGAACAGGAGGTCGCCCATGTGAATCACGTTGGATTTCGGGAAAAACACGATACCGTCGCCGTCGGTGTGTCCCGCGGGAAGGTGGATGAACTGGATGTCCTCGCCGTTGAAGTGCACCTTGACCTTGTCTTGGAAGGTGACCACGGGCCAACCCGCGGGATCGAGCGGTTCGACCGTGCGCTCGCCGCGCTGTTGCGGCACGGTGACGCGGTTGCGCACGTTCTCGTGCGCGATGATGGTGGCTTCGTTGCCGAAGATCTCGTTCCCGCCCACGTGATCGCCGTGGTAGTGCGTGTTCAAGACGAACTTGAGCGGACCCGGATTGAGCGCGGTGAGGGCGGCGCGAACCGCGTCGGCCATGCGTTCGTATTGATCGTCGATGATCAGGATGCCGTCGTCGCCCACGCACGCCCCGATGTTGCCGCCCTGGCCTTCCAGCATGTAGACGGAACCGGCGACGGGGATGGTCTTGACCTCGACGTCGGGCTGGGTCTGCGTCGCCACCGCGGTATTCGCCGCGAGCAGGAGCGCGCTCGTCGCGCCCAAGAGAGACTTGCGCATGTGGGAACCTCGCATCGTGGTTAAGGACGCCGCGAGTCTATCACAGGCTCGTGAAGCATCACAATGCCGCCGAAGCGTCCCGTGTTCCCTTTCTCCGCGCGGTGGGAGTAGAACAGATCGGTGCGGCACGATGTGCACATACGCGAAACCTCGACGGCATCGTCGCGAACACCCGCCTCGCGCAAGACCACTTCGTTTGCGTGCCACAGGTCGAAGTGCTTCCTCGCCTCGTTGACCGAGGCGCGAAAGCTTCCCGCCGACGCCATGTCGGGCTCCACCAGCAGCTCGTCGGCGTGGTCGGGGAAAGCCGCCGCGACCGCCTCGATGACCTCGCTTCCCACTTCGTAGCAACACGGCCCGATCGAGGGGCCGATGCCCGCCAGCAAGTCGGCCGGATTCGACGCGAAGGCGTCGCGCATCGTCTCCACCGTGCACGCCGCGACGCGCGCGACCGCACCGCGCCAGCCCGCGTGCGCAATCGCAATCACACGACGGACGGGGTCGAACAGAAACACGGCGGCGCAATCGGCGGTGAGAATGACGAGCGGGACCAGCGCCGCGTTGGTCACCAGCGCGTCGGTGTCGTCGAAGACGTCGCCGCGTTGCACGTTGCCGACCACCGCCACGCGCGCGCCGTGCACCTGGCGCCCGAAGGTGAGCCACGCCGGTGCCGCCCCCACGATCGACGCGGCGCGCGCGCGGTTGCGGCGCACGACCTCCTTGTCGTCGCCGGTGCGCCCGCCCAGATTCATGGCCGCGAACGGGCCCGTGCTCTCGCCGCCGTGTCGCGTCGTCACAATTGCATCCACGCCCGCGTGCGCCGCCAGCGATTCGAATGCGAAATAGCGAACGCCGTCTTTGGACCGCTCGATCAATCCCACCACCTCGGGTATTCGGTGAGGAACGCGCTCTGGTGAAACTTGACGCGTCCGTCGACGCCCACACCGGTGTTGCGAAACGTCCGCACCCAAGAGCGTCGCCCGCGCCAGAACATCTCGCGCGTGGTGTCTTTATCGAAGAGATCCTCGGTCGCTTCGCGGTTGTCGAAGAACACGTTGCCGCGGATCGAAAATCCTTCGGGGACCGCGTGGAGCGCCAGCGCGCACTGGTAACAGTAATAGTCCGGCGCGTCGTATTTCGAGTTCTGCCCGGTGTGGACGACGATGTTTGTGATCAATCGCCCGCGCGGCTCGTTCCTATCATAGGCGGCTGCGCGGGTGATGGCCACTCCGCACGCGCCGCAATCGTAGACGGCGTTGCGCTCGATGACGGCGCGAGGGCGGCCCGTGTCCGCGTCCCACACGCTGATGCCCCACGTTCGCATTTCCTCCACGATGTTGCCGTACGCCACCACGTCCGCGTCGACGAAGACGCCGATTCCCTTCCAATACTTCCGCAAAAGGTTGCGCTCGATGGTGGCGGCGCCGTTCCACGTCACGCCGATGGCCACGCCCCGTCCGCCACCCGCCTCCACGCCGGCGCCGTCGATGCCGTCGATCAAGTTGTTCGCGACATGCGCGCGCGCGCCACGGTACAGCGCGATCCCGTCCCACGAGTTGCGCAGGATCTCGCAGTACTCGATCGCGAGGTCGGAACCTTCGCGGCCGCAGATGCCCATGATGCCGACCGTGTTTCTCGCAATCGCCTCCGGTGAACCGATGTTGTCGCGAATGACGCAGTTCGCGATCGTCACCGAGCTTCGAGTCGCGACGATAGCCGCGTCGGTCGCCGCACTCGAGGTATCGCGCTCGCCGCCTGTGACCGTGACGCGCTCGATCTCGCAGTCGATGCAGTCCTTGAAATGGAGGCCGTATCCCGCGCGCGTGACGATGGTAACGGAGCCGTTGCGAGGACCTTCGATGCGGACGTTACGGCCCGAGATGGTGAGACCGACGGTAATAGGGATCAGAGTGTCGGAGTCGGCGCAATTGCCGCAGGACGAGTCGATCGCGGCTTCGGGCGTCAGTTGGTAGACTCCCGGCGCCAGCCGAATTACCGCGTCGTGGCGCGCACCCGAGAGGGCTTCCTCCAGCTCGGCGCCGGTGCTTACTTCCAACGGGTCGCGAACGGGCTCGCGCGCCGCGAACGCGGCGACGATCGAGCAGGCGACGACGTGTAGGACTCGCACGCCGTCATGTTAACGCGATGCGATCGAATTCGCAAATTACGGGGTGCGAATCGACCCGGGTGCCGCGGCCTCGATCACGTCGCCGCCCGAGAGCGCGTAGACGCGCCAGGTGAGGTCGAGGCTCGCCGGAAGGTCGGCGGGGAGCGTCGAGCGCGGGATGAACGCCGACGTTTCCGCGGTCGCGGGATGCCGGTAGACCTCGCTCAGGTCGGGGCCGTAGATGCGAACTTCGTAGGCGTCGGCGGTCGGCAGCGGCGTCCACGACAGCGCGATGTTCCCGTCCGCGTCGATGCGCGCCGGCGCGGGCGCGAAAACGTGCGACACCGGGGCGTCGTCGCGAAGGACGCTCTCTTGCGGCCCGCGCGACGTGAACAAGGCCACCGCGGCAACCAGGATGGTGGCCGCGGCGAATAGCGGCGCCGGCCGCAGGAGTCCGCGCCACCAAGGCGCGCGCGCCAGCCGCAGAGAACGCGTCGGCGCGGGAATCCAGCGCTCGGCTGCTTCGCGGATGCGCGCGTCCAGGACGCGGCGCGCCTGCTCCAGCCCGGAGCCTTCCAACGGTTGTGCGCTCATGAATTCGACGTACATCCCGACCAGGCTCCGGCAGCGCGGACACGACTCCGCGTGCTGGCGATCGGGATGATCCGTCGGCAGGTCGGTGATCTCGCCGATTCTTTCAACGTCGATACAGTGCGCTTCCACTCGACGTTCCTCCTCCGGTTGAGACTACCCGCTCTCACGGCGATCGATCGCCGTGCGGAGCTTGCGTCGCGCGCGCTGCAACACGGCGCGCGCCCCCGAGACCCCGTCCACCCCCAGGATGCGCGTTACGTCGTCGACCGACAGTCGTTCGACGCAACGCAGCCAGATTGCCTGCTGCTCCTGCGGCTCCAGCTCGGTGCGAATCGTGCGCAGGAGCCAGTCCTCGTCGTGCCCGTCTTCGAGCGCCACGTCCGGCGGCGGCGTCGGGTCGGCCACGTCGCCCAACTCGATCTCGTCCGCCAAGAGGTCGACCCGCCGGCTCGCGTCGATGCACCGATTCCGGGTCACCGAGAAGAGCCAGGACGAGAACTTCGACCGTCCCTCGAAGGTGCCGATCTTCTCCCAGACCGTCGTGAGGACGTCCTGCGAGAGATCCAGCGCGCGCTCCCGGTCCCGCGTGTAGCGGAAGCACCACAGATAGACGGCATCGCGGTAGCGACGCACCAATTCCGTGGCGGCCGCGCGCCGCCGGTCGGCGTCGCCGTCGCCCCGGGCGACCCGGAGCAACTGCTCGTCGGGGACCGTCTT
>JAKEHA010000212.1 GCA_022615275.1 Candidatus Latescibacterota bacterium | reverse complement strand
CGATCTCTTCGTCACCTTCACGGGCATCGACCAGAACACGCAGCAAGCGGTCCCGACCGCGGCCGACACAATCGCCGTGACCACCGTGCCGCGCACGGCGCTCTCGACCGCCGCGAGCGTTACCGATCCGCCCGAGGCGATGGACAACACCGTCACCATCGGCACCACCTTCACCGTCACCGCGACGGTTGCGAACGCGCCCGGTGCGGCCGGCATCGCGAGCCCGGGCACGCTCACGATCACGCTCCCGACGGGTTACACGCTCGCGGGCACCGAGACGGCGGCGAAGCCGTTCGACATTGCGACCGGCGTGTCCTGGCAGGTCATCGCACCGCCGCAGCCCGCGGGACCGCAGTTGATCAGAATCAATATTACGGGGACACCGCCCGATGAAAACAGCGGCCAGCCCGCGCAGGTCATCGACGGCAGCGAATCGATCGCGATCGTCACCGAGGGCTCGGCGGTCTCGGTGCGCGACGCGTCGCAAGCGCTCGGCATCGACGTGGGCCCGGTTCCGGCGGGAACGAGCGACATTCAGATGCTAGGATTCGAGATCGCGTACAACGTCAGCGACCCGTCGGTCTCCGACGCGCGCATCGATACGATTGCGGTGACGATCGTGGGAGACGACGGCTCGCCGCTCGGACCCGGCACCGTCGCGGCGACGTTGTCGCACCTTGCCATCGACATCGGCGGGGCCGCCCCCTACGAAGTCGTCGACCCGGCGACCAACCCCATCGTGGTGTCGTTCATGTCGGGTCCCACGGCCGAGCGCCTGATCGCGCCCGACGCCGCGCGCAACGCCGTCGTGAGCGTCTCGCTCGATCCCAACCCGAGTGCCACCGAGCTGTCAGTGGGCCTTCGCACCGGTGCACTCGTCGTGCGCGACGCGGGCTCGGGACAACGCCTGGGTGTGACCGATTCGCAGGGGCAGCCGCTCAACGGCGTTATCACCTCCGACCCGCTCGTCGTCTTGAGCGCGCAGTTCGCGGAGTACGTGCACAACTACCCCAATCCGTTCCGGGCCGGATCGCAGGAGACGCGCATCGCGTACACGATGGAGACCGCGGGCAGCGTCAGCGTGCGGGTCTTCGACCTTGCGGGCGACCTGGTGTTCGAAGAAAACATCCCGGCCGGCGACCCGCGCACGCAGCCGGGCCCGCGCGAGACCACGTGGGACGGACGCAACGGCAAGGGCGACGTGGTGCGCAACGGAGTCTACGTGTGCGTGCTGAACGCGGGCGGCCAGACGGCCAAGTTCCGAATCGCGGTGGCCAAGTGATGCGCGCGCTTTCGAGAATCCTCATCGCGGTCGTCGTGTTGACGACGCCGCTCTCCGCGCGCGGGCAGGACGGCGGCACCCAGAGCGTGTTCAAGCTGGGTGCGGGTGCGCGCGGCATCGGACTGGGCCGCTCCTTCGTGAGCCTGGCCGACGACGCCAGCGCCATGTACTGGAACCCGGCGGCCTTGCGCAACGTCCAGCGTATGCAGTTCATGGCCATGTACATGCCGCTGGATTTCTCCGACGCGACCTACACCTACTTCGGGTTCGTGTATCCAACACTCTCCGCGGGCGCCTTCGGCGTCGGCTACATGGGCATCGGGACGACCTTCGACGGGTACGACGAAGTCAGCCGGCCGACGGGAGAGAGCAACGCCTCCGAGAGTCAGATTCTGATTTCATACGCGGCCCAGCGCCATTTCCGCTGGCTGTTCGGCAACCTCGGCGTCGGCGCGAACTTCAAGATCAGCCGCCAAACCGTCGATCCGTTCTCGAGCACGGCACCCGGGGTCGACCTGGGCTTCCTGTACACGCCCGACGGCGCCAAGTCGCTCGTCTTCGGTGTCAATATCCAGGATATCGTGGGCGCACAGTACAAGCTCGACCTCGACGACGAGACCGTCGATCGCACCATTCTCATGGGTGCGGGGTACACGAAGCGCTTCGACAACGGGTCGGCCATGCGCGTGATGCTCCAGTACGACATGCCGGAGCGCGCGGACGGGAGTTTCCATGCCGGCGCCGAGTACGCGTTCTCGAAGTTCCTGTCCCTGCGCGCGGGCTTCGACGACGACACCGCGACCTTCGGCCTGGGTGTCGGTGCCTTCGACTACGGGCTCGACATGGCCTACTACTCCAAGGACGAGGCCGGCTCCATGCAGGCCTACGCATTCACCGGTGCATGGGGCCAGACCCTGGACGAGAAGCGTGAGGAGATCGCGCGCACGCGCGCCGAAGAGGAACGCATCCTGATCCAGAAGACCTTCGATGCGCGCGTGCAAGCGATGCGCAAGCGCGCGCAAGAGATGGAAGCCGAGGGCGACTACGCCGGTGCCCTGGCGCAGTGGCAGGTCGTGCTCGAGTTCGTCCCCGACGACGCCGAGGCGACGGCGGCAGCGATGGAGGCGCGCGAGCGCCTGCTGGCCGAACAGGCGGCGGCCACGCGCGACGTCGAGAACCGGGCCGTCATTCGTACGCGTTTCGCGGCCGGCCTCGATCACTACGAGCAGAGCGACTTCCTGGGCGCGCGCAACGAGTGGCACGCGATCCTTGCTGTCGATTCGACCCACGCCGGCGCGCAGGAATACCTCGAGAAGACGAATGTCAAGATCGACGAGATCGTGCGCGGGCACCAAACGCGCGCCCGGTCCTACGAGCAGAACGGCCGTCTGACCGAAGCCATCGCGGAGTGGAACAACGTCCAGCAGTACCGCCCCGACGACCCCGAGGCGCGCGCCGCCATCGCGCGCATCCGTGGGCGCATCGAGTCGGTGTCGCAGGACTACAACGCGACCCAGCGCAAGCTCCGCATCGTGACGCTCTATAACGATGCGCTCACCGACTACAACGAGGGGCGCTACCAGGAGACCATGACCGGCCTGCGCGAACTCTTGCAGCTCCAGCCCGACCACGCGGACGCCAAGAAGCTCATGGCGCTGGCCAAGCGCCGCACCACCCCGCTCACCGACGCCGAGAAGACGCGCATCCGCGAGCTCTACCTCGCGGGCATGCAGCACTTCTCGAAGGACGCCTACGCCCAGGCCATCGCGGAGTGGCAGAAGATCCTCGAGATCGACCCCACCAACGAGAGTGTCGCCCGCAGCATCGAGGAGGCGCAGGAGCGCCTGCGCCGCACCCAGGAGCGCCGCTAGCATGGCGCGTCCGGTTCTCGTCGAGCGGCGCGAACGCCGCGAGCTCACCGTCCTCGCCCAGGAAGGCCAGCTCGGCCGCGTGCGCGACTTCGTGGTCGCGGTGTGCGAGGACGCCGGCTTCGGGCCGCGCGAGGTCGCGAATACAAAGCTCGCGGTCGACGAGGCGTGCACGAATATCATCAAGCACGCGTACGAAGGCCGGACCGAGACCGGCGAGATCGGCGTCTTGGTCGACATCGAGGCCGGGCGCGTGCGCATCCACCTGCGCGATTCCGGCAAGCACTTCGACTTCGCGAGCGTCAAGGATCCCGACCTCGACCAGTACGTCGAAACCGGCAAGAAGGGCGGGCTCGGCGTCTTCCTCATCAATCGCTTGATGGACGGTGTCGAGTACCATGCCACCGACACCGGCAACGAGCTCGTACTCACCAAGCGCAGCCAGGCCGCTTTCTCGGCCGCGGTGCTGCCCGAGAAGATGCCCCTGCGCGGCACGCTTCGCTTCAAGTTCATGGTGCGCGCGAGCGGCGGCCTGGCGGCGCTCATGCTGGTGGCGTGGGGCTTCATCATGATCCGCCAGACCAGCGACATCGACGGTCAGCGCGCCACGCAATGGTTGGAGAAGCGCCGCCTGGCCGAGAGCATCGCCAGCCGCAGCGTGTCGACCCTGATCGATCCCAGCGAGTTCTCGATCGATCAGACCAATTTGACGTCGGAGCTCGCGAAGCTGGTGGGCGCAGGCGACGAGATCGCGTATGCGCGCGTGGTGGACGCGACCGGGAATGTGCGCGCGTCGGGTCGCTTCGAAGACGTCTTCCAGCCCGACCCGGGCCCGCGCGGCGAGGTCATCTCCGAGGACGGGCGCGTGACGTGGTCGCGCCACGACACCGACCGCGGCGAGGTGCGCGACATCGCGGTGCGCGTGGGCGTCCCCGGCGCCGACGGCCAGAGCTTCGTCGTCGGTGTCATACACCTCGGCGTCTTCAAGGACGCGGTCGAAGGCGCCATCGATGACACGCGCCTCTCGACGACGCTCACCCTGCTCGCCATCTTCGCTGTCGGCATCCTGCTCATCATGGGGCTCGTGCAGGTGTTCGTACGGCCGATTCAATTGCTGACCGACGGCGTGCGCGCCATCGGCGACGGCAACATGGACGGCAAGCTCGACGTGCGCGGCCCGGCCGAGATCGGCGCCATCGCGGGCGTGTTCAACGAGATCACCGAGAAGTTCAAGAAGGCGCGCGATTCGATCCTCGAGCAGGAGAAGATGCAGAAGGAGATCGAGGTCGCGAAGCAGATCCAGCAATCGCTCCTGCCGCGCCGGCGCCCCGAGATCAGCGGCTACGACATCGCACCCCTGTACCAGGCGGCCGCGGAAGTGGGCGGCGACTACTACGACTTCGTCCAGGTCGACGACGACACCATCGGCGTGGTGGTGGCGGACGTGTCCGGCAAGGGTGTCCCCGGCTCGCTGGTCATGACCATGATCCGCACGGCACTCCGCATGGAGGCGCGCGGAAACCGCAACGCCTCCGACGTCATGTCCAAGATGAACACCTTCGTGACCGACGACATGAAGAAGGGCATGTTCGTCACCATGTTCTACGTGATCCTGGATTCGAAGAACCGCGTGATCTCGTACGCGAGCGCGGGGCACAACCCGATGATTCTCTACCGCCACGAGACGCGCGAAACCTTCTTCCTGAACCCGCGCGGCTTCCCGGTCGGGATCAGCCTCCCCGACGAGACGCTGTTCCGCCGCTCGATCAGCCTGGAGAAGGTCCGCCTCAAGAAGGACGACATGCTGGTGATCTACACCGACGGTGTTACCGAGGCGATGAACGAGAAGCGCGAGCAGTACGGCGAGGAGCGGCTCATCCAGATCGTGAAAACGCACGGCCATCTCCCGCCCGACGACTTCATTGCGCGCCTCGACGCCGAGCTCAAGAATTTCACGGCGGGCCACCCCCAGAGCGACGACATTACCGTCGTGGCGATCAAGGAGCGCATGACCGCCGACGACATCCTGTTCGGCATCCGCCGCAAGCTGATCGATCTGGTGGACGTGCAAGGCATGAACGTCAAGGACGCGTGCCGGCAGATGAAGGTGTCGCCCGCGACGTACTATCGCTACAAGAAGCGGCTCGAAGTAATGGGCGAGCGCGGGCTGCGCAACGACATCCTGCGCGACGACGTGAGCATCAAACGCGTGAGCCTGGAGGCGCGCAAGGAGATCGTGCGCATCATTGCCGCCGACCCGGACCTGGGGGCCAAGCGCATCACCGAGGAGTACAACAAGGGGCGCGATCCCTCGCTCCACGTCACCGAGCGCATGGTGTACGAGGAGCTCAAGCGCCTCAACATGAACACCAAGGAACTCCGGGTCGACTACCTGCGCCGGCACGGGCTCGTGCGCGACGCCGAGGGCGCGGCCCCGGCCAACGAGACGCGCGCGCAGCCGGCGGCGCGCGATCTGGTCGACGACCTCTTGCGCGAGATCCCGGGCGTCCTGCCGCCCGCTCCGGTCCCGGGCGCGCCCGCCACACCCGCGGACGCGACTCCCGTGCAGTACCACGTCGAAGGCGTCGGCCTGTCGGTGTCCACGTCGGACGGAATCACCGACGTGCGCCTGTCCGGCCACGTCGACTCCGCGTCGTCGGCCGGGCTGGAACGCCGGTTGCGCGATCTCACCGCGGCCGGCGCGGCCAAGATCGTCGTCGATCTCACCGACGTGTCGTATGTCTCCAGTGGCGGCTGGGGGATCTTCGTCGGCGAAGTCGGCGGGTTGCGCAAGCGCGGCGGCGATGTCGTGCTCTCCGGCATGACGCCGGAAGTGTTCGACGTGTACGAGCTCCTGGGCTTCGCGGACGTCTTGCGTTCGTTCAATACCGTGGGCGACGCGCGCGCGTGGCTGGCTCTCCCGCCGGAGGCGCGTGGTGCGGTCCCGGTCGCTCGCCCCGCGGTCCCCGAGTCCGATCTGACGGCGGGGGTCGACTTCGAGGACGGGGCGATGGAAGCGATCGACCCCGAGGCGATGCGCGAGTGGCAGAGCCTTCGCATCGAAGCGACCACGGTGGGCGAGAAGGGCGACGTCGTCGTGCTGGCGCTCTCCGGCGTCATCGACACGGTGAGCGCGGAGCGCCTGCGCGAGGCGCTGCACCAGGTGATCGCGGGCGGGCGCCTGAAGATCGTCACCGACATGTCGAACGTGGAGTACGTCTCCAGCGGCGGCTGGGGCGTGTTCACCGAGCGGCTGCGCGAAGTGCGCCGCGCCGGCGGCGACATCAAACTCTTCGGGATGGACCCGGACGTGTACTACGTGTTCACGATGCTGGGCTTCAACATCGTGCTCTCGTCGTTCGACATCTTCGCGGACGCAGTCGACGATTTCCAGCGCGCGGCCCCGGGGATGGAAGCGCCCGCGGCGGAGCCGGGCAAGCCGGCGCGGCTCGACGAGCCCACCGAAGCGGTGCGCTCGGTGTGGTCGCTGGCGGCCACGCCGGGGCTCGATCTCACGTGGGAGGACGGCCCCGACGGTATCCGCATTGCGCGCCTCGCGGGCGTGATCGAGACCACCGCGGTGTCGCTCATCGCCGACGAGCTCGGCCGCGAGATCGAACGAGCACCGCGCGCGTTCGTCTTCGACTTGGCGAAGGTCGAGTACATTTCCAGCAGCGGTTGGGGGCAGTTCACGCGCGCCTTCGAGGCCACGCGTTCGGTCGCGCTGGTGGGGATGGGACCGGATTTGCACGAGGTATACGATTGCCTCGAGTTTCGCAATTTCATTCCCGCGTACGCGACCGAGGCGGAGGCGCTGCGAACGCTCGCCGGCGGCGGTCCCGAGCCGACCACGACGCCCGCGCCGGATGTGCCGCGCGCGGGCGATCCGTATCCCGCAAAGCCGGCCCCCGCCAGGACGCCCGCCCCCGAGGACGGACTGGACGACGTGCTCGGACCGTCGCCGCGCGTCGAGGTTTCGCGCCCGCCGGACGCGCCCACGGGATTCGACGCGGTGGCACCGGACGAGGCGCCGACCTCGCGCCGGTCGGAATGGAAGGACGCGTCGGCGGCGCCGGACGTCAGCATCGATTCCGCGGTCTCGGACCGCAACAAGGACCGCGACAAGAAGCTGCGCTCGCTGGGCTGGCAGCGCTACGGCGAGCGCCTGCGTGGCGGCGACGGGTCGGTCGACCGCGACGCGAAGCCCGAACCCGACGACGAAGACGACGACGAGCGCTAGACTCGCATCGCCGCGGCGCCATGAAGAAGATCGCGATCATCACATCGAAAGGCGGCACCGGGAAGACCACCACCGCCATCAACCTCGGGCACGGCCTCGCCCTGTGCGGCATGAAGGTGTTGATCGTGGATTGCGACCCGCAGCGAAACGTGGCCATCGCGTTCGACGTCAAGGGCGAGCGCACGCTGTGCAATCTGCTCCAGTTCGGCGAGGTGGACGTGATCGAGGCGCGCCAGAACCTGTTCGTGATCGATTCGGGCGGGCGCGATCTGGCCGAGATCGAGATGGTCCTGGCGTCGCGCTCGAGCCGCGAGCGGCGCCTGGAGATGGCACTGAAAAACTTGCGCGGCTGCGACGTCGTCATTTGCGACTGTTCGCCGACCGTCAACCTGATCAACATCAACGCCATCGTCTACGCCGACGAGGTGATCATCCCCATCAGCATGGACTACCTGGCCCAGGCCGGGGCGCGCCAGACCATGCAGATCATCGACGAGATCAACGCGCACACCGATCGCAAGACGTCGATCTTGGGCATTCTGCCGACTTTCTACGACAGCCGCACGCGCCTTTCCATCGACGTGCTGGAAGCGCTGCGCGAACGATTCCAGGACCAGGTGTTCAAGACCGTGATTCGCGTCAACACGTCGCTGCGCGAGGCCCCCAGCTTCAACCAGACCATCTTCGAGTATTCGCCCATGTCGCGCGGTGCGTTCGACTATTATCAACTGACCGAAGAGGTGCTGAACCGTGCCTGACCGGCGCAAGAAATCCATCGGGCGCGATCCCTTCGAGGACGCCAAGGAGGAGCGCGAGTCGCGGACGGTCGAGCGCCTGATTCGCGGCAAGGTGGCGCTCGCGCGCGAGGCCAAGGAAATCTCCGTGGGCGTACGCTTGACGCCGTCGAGTCTGAAGCACCTCGACAAGGTTCGCGACCGCCTGCGTGCCCGCGGGCGCGAGGTAACGCGCGACGAATTGATTCGCATCGCGATCACGCTCTTGACCGAGGACGACGTGCCGTGAACCGGCGCTTGTTACGCGGGCGGGCGCGCGCTATAGTGCAGGATTGCGCATGAGCGAGGTTGTCACAATGGAAGGCTACGACCACCGTAGCGAGATCGTATCGAGCGGGGCGCGCTATTATGTGCAGTCCAGCGTGGTACCGGCGCAGCGCACGGTGGTGACTTCGTTGTTCCACGAGGGGACTCTGTTGTCACGCCAGAGCGAGCGCTACGACGCGTCGCTGGCGCCGGAGTCGCTGCGCGCGTTGGTGCGGCGCATCCACGACGTCTATCAGCTGCGCCTGACGTCGCTGATCGACCTGCGTGAGCGCTTGAAGAAGGACGTCGACGGGCGCGCGCACCTGAAGCTGGGCGAGGCGCTGTACCGGCAAAAGCTCTACCGCGAGGCCATGGCCGAGGTGATCCGCTCGATCAAGCTGGGCCTGGAGGACGCGGGCGGGTACTCGATCCTGGGCAACTGCCTCCTGGCGCTGGGGGACCTCGACAAGTCGGTGCGCTCCTTCCAGAAGGGTATCGACCTCGCACCCAACTACGCCGACTTGCACAACGACCTGGGGCGGGCGTACCTCAAGATGGAGAAGTGCAAAGAGGCGGCGTCGGCGTTCGAGCGCGCCCTGGAATTGAACCGGTATTATCAGGCCGCGCTGTTGAACCTGGCCCTGGCCCTCGCGATGAACGTGGTGCTCAAGCAGGACTACGATCTCTCCCGGGACCTGCGCGGAAAGATGAAGCGGATCCTGGATTTGAACGTCCAGCTCAAGCCCCAATTGGACACCGAGGAATTCCGCGAGGTGCGCCAGGCCGCCGAGTCCGACCGTTACCAGGTGGTGTTCGAGAAGCTCTCGCGGATCAAGGAGGAGATGGACACCGTGGCCACGGCGGATCTCTCTCTCGAGATTTACCTGATCCTCAAGTTCCGCGCGGACGAGCTCTCGGAGGCCGATATCGACGGGCTGATCGAGCGGTTACGGACCGCCCTGGACGCGAACCCCGGATTTGCCGATATTCAGAACGATTTGGGCGTCCTGTACGCTGCAAAATGCAAGATCATGATCGACAAGGCTCACGAGGCCTTCGGCCAGGCGTTGAGGCGCAATCCGGCCTTCAAGAAGGCCGAGAAAAACCTGAAGCTGGCGGGTAACGACAGGCAGGGAATTCACTTCCTACTCAAGGCGCTGTTGGACTAGTCCTTGCATCGGACGGGTCCTAAAGAGGCACCATGGAAAAGCTCATCATCTCCGAAGAACGGACCGGCGCCGCCCAGCCGGTTTCCATCCTGACCCTGCGCGGGACCATCGAGACCACCAACGCGTCGGGGTTGGAAGAAACGCTGGAGCGGATCGTCGACGAGAAGTGCTATCGAATCGTGGTGGACTTGAGCGGAGTGACTTACATCAGCTCCGCGGGATGGGGTATCTTCATCAGCGAAATCAAGCGCATCCGGCGCAACTCCGGCGACATCAAGCTGGCCGCGATGAAACCGGAAGTGCGCGAGGTGTTCGACCTGCTCGAGTTCGGTAATATCCTGAAGCCGTTCGAGCGCGCGTCGGACGCGATCAAAGACTTCGAGTTCGCCGGCGACACCCACGGCGGGTCGCCCGGCCGACGCTAAGCAGCAAGAACGACGAGGATGAAGAAGATGGCTGTAGATGGAATCGTGGTCAGCGTCATGACCGGCACCAACACCGGCGGCGTTTCGATCCTCAAGGTCAGCGGTTACCTGGACACGACGACCGCGGGCGAGCTCGAGACGGCGCTGTACGGACTGCTCGACCGGGGGATCTACAAGATCGTGGTCGATCTCGCGGGCGTGAACTACATCAGCTCGGCCGGCTGGGGCATCTTCATCGGGGAGATCAAGCGGATCCGAAACCACTCCGGGGACCTGAAGCTATCCGGCATGGTCGGGGACGTCCACGAGGTCTTTCAACTGCTCGAGTTCCACTCGATCCTGGAGGCGTATTCGACGTCCCAGGAAGCAGTTGCCGCTTTCAAGAAGGACGCGGCGGCGTAGCTCCCCCTGTCGGTCGACGCCCTCCCAAGTACCCCCGTGATCATTTCGGCATAGCCGAGCCCCGCTGGCGTATATATTCTCGACGCTTCCCGCCTGGGGCGGCGAGTTCATATGGCCGATACCCATCTTTCTCTGACACCCATCGCCTGGGTCTGGATTCTGGTGGCGGCGTTGGTGGCGGTGGCATGGTTCGCGTATTGGCGAACCACCCCCGACCTCCCGCGACGCACCCGCATCCAACTGGCCGCCCTACGCACGGCCGCCTTCGTCGTGCTCGGGCTATTGCTGCTCGATCCCCGCGCGATTCGCCGCGGCGAGCGGGACGAATCCGCGCGCGTCGTGCTGCTGGTCGATCGTTCCGCCAGCATGTCGCTGCCCGCGCAGGGGTGGAGCGGCGGCGAGACGCGCTTCGACGCGGCCGCACAAACGGCGGCGTCGCTCGCGCGTGCGTTCGAGGAACGGGGTGCGCGGGTCGAGACCGTGTTCTTCTCCGACGGAGCTCATTTCGACGAAGCCGACTCGGTGCGGCCGGACGGCCAGGGCACGCACGTGGTGCGCGCGCTGGAAGACGTCGCGCGCCGCTTCGAGGGCGAGCACCTGACGGGTGCCGTGGTGCTCGGCGACGGGATCGAGACCGAGGCGTCGCTCTTGCGTCGCGCGCCCCCTGCGCTGCCCACCTGGACCGTCGGGTTCGGCGACACGCTGGCGCCCAACGACGTACGCGTGGCCGCGGTCGACTACAGCCCGGTGGTGCGCGCGCCCTCCCGCGCCGTGGTGGCGGCGACGCTGGCGTCGACCGGCCCGTCCGCGAAGCGCGTTCGCGTCCGCCTCGTTGAGGGCTCGCGGTCGCTCTTCGAAAGCGATACCACGCTGGCACCCGGTGTCTCCGAGGCGACGGTGCGCATTCCCGTGCGCGTTACCGAGCCGGGCCGCCGCGAGCTGGTGCTGTCGGTCGAGAGCCGGGGCGAAGACCAGCGCGCCGACAACAACCGGCGCGACATCGTGATCGAAGTCGAGAAGGCGCGCGCGAAGATTCTGATCGTCGACTTGACGCCCTCGTGGGAGCTCGCGTTCATGACCGCGCTGGTGGCGCGCGATCCGGCCTACGAGTGCGAGTTGTTCGTCACCTCGCGGCGCACGGCGGCACCGGTGGGCCGCGTCAAGCGCCCGCACGAATTCGTGCCCGCGCTGGCCGACGCCGACGCCGTGGCGCTGGTCTCGGTCGACGACGCGTTCCTCGACGCCGCGACGGTGGGTGCGCTGCGCCGCTTCGTCACCGAGAAAGGCGGGGGGCTCTTGATCCTGCCGGGGCCCTCCTCGCTGTTCGAGACCACGTCCGCGTGGGCGAACCTCTCCGATATCCTCCCCGTGCGGGGCAGCGCGCCCATGACCTTCACCCTGCAGTACACCTCGCTCGGGCCGGGGGCGCAGGCCGCGTCCAATCCGGCCACCGCCGACCTGGTGCCGCTCTTTTCG
>JAKEHA010000211.1 GCA_022615275.1 Candidatus Latescibacterota bacterium | reverse complement strand
CTGGGGATCGTACGCAAAGAGGAGATCGAGGCCTACGGCATCGCCGAGTTCAACCAGAAGTGCCGCGAGAGCGTGTTCCGCTACGAAAAGGACTGGGTCGCGTTCACGCGCCGCATCGCGTTCTGGCTCGATATGGATCACCCGTACGTCACCTATCACAACTCGTACATCGAGTCGGTGTGGTGGATCCTCAAGGAATTCTGGACCAAGGGACTGATCTACCAAGGGCACAAGAGCGTGCCGTTCTGCCCGCGCTGCCAGACGTCGCTCTCCAGCCACGAAGTCAGCCTGGGCTACAAGGACGCGGTCGACCCCAGCATCTTCGTGAAGTTCGAGCGCTCGGGAGCCGACGAGTACTTCCTCGCGTGGACGACGACGCCGTGGACGCTCCCCAGCAACGCCGCGCTGGCGGTGGCCGCCGACGAAACCTACGCGCGCGTCTCCCACAAGGGCGACGTGTTGATCCTGGCCGAAGCACTTCTCAACGTACTCGACGGCGAGTACGAGGTGCTCGCGACCATGCGCGGCTCCGAGCTGGTGGGTGCCACCTACGAACCGCTGTTCGATTTCTTCAAAGGAACGCCGGGTGCGTTCCGCGTGGTCGCGGGCGGCTTCGTCAGTCTCGAGGACGGCACCGGCATCGTGCACATAGCACCCGCCTTCGGCGCCGACGACTTCGCCGTCCACAAAGAGCAGGGCGTTCCGCTGCTCGAAGGTGTCAAGCCCGACGGCACCTTCGACGCGCGCATCGCGACCTGGGCCGGCCAGTTCATCAAGGACGCCGACCCCCTGATCGTCAGGGCGCTCAAGCAATCCGGGCAACTCTACAAGAGCGGGAAGGTCACGCACTCGTATCCGTTCTGCTGGCGCTGCTCCACACCGCTGATGTTCTACGCGCGCAAGACGTGGTACATCCGCACCACCGATTTCAAGGACCGCATGATCGAGGCGAATCGATCCATCAATTGGATACCCAAAGAGGTGGGCGAGCATCGTTTCGGCAACTGGCTCGAGAACAACGTCGACTGGTCGCTTTCGCGCGAGCGCTACTGGGGGACGCCGCTCAACATCTGGACGTGCGCGGACTGCGGCAAGCAGGACGCGGTGGGGAGTGTGGCCGAGTTGAAGGAGCGCGCGGTGAGTTTCCCGTCCGGCGAGCTCGACCTCCATCGCCCCTTCGTCGACGAGATCGAGTTGAGGTGCGCGTGCGGGAAGCCGATGAAGCGTGTCAAGGAAGTGATCGACGTCTGGTTCGACTCGGGTGCGATGCCCTTCGCGCAGTACCACCACCCGTGGGACGAGTCCAAGACCTTCGCGAGCCAGTTCCCGGCCGACTACATCTGCGAAGGCATCGACCAGTCGCGCGGATGGTTCTACTCGCTGCTCGCGATCTCGGTGTTCCTGACGGGCAAGAGCCCGTATCGCAATTGTCTCACCACCGAGCTGATCCTCGACAAGCACGGGCAGAAGATGTCGAAGAGCAAGGGCAACACGGTCGAGCCGTGGGACATCCTGAACGACGAGGGCGCCGACGCGCTGCGCTGGTACTTGCTCACCACGAGTCCGCCCTGGAGCCCGACGCGCTTCGACCGCGAGGGGGTCAAGGACACCGCGCGCAAGATGCTCGAGAACCTGCGCAACGTGTACGCGTTCTTCGCCATGTATGCGAACGTCGACGGCTACGCGCACGGGGACGACGCGGGAGCGCCGACACTCCTCGATCGCTGGATCCTGTCGCGCTACCACTCGACGGTGACGCGCGTCACCGAGTGCATGGACGAGTACGACGTCACGCGCGCCGCGCGTTCGCTCGAGCGCTTCGTCCTGGACGAGGTGTCGAATTGGTACGTGCGCCGCTCGCGGCGCCGCTTCTGGAAGGGAGCCGCGGGTGCAGACAAGACCGCCGCGTACCACACGCTCTACACCGTGCTCGACGGGGTCGCGCGCCTGCTCGCACCCTTGGTCCCGTACCTCTCCGAGGAGTTGTACCTCGCGCTGCGGGGCACCACCGCGCAGGAGGCGAAGAGCCACAGCGTCCACCTGGAGGAATTCCCGGGCGCCGACAGCGTCGCGATCGACGCCGGGCTGGAAGCCACCATGGAGGCGGCCCTCGACGTCACCTCGCTCGGCCGCACGGTGCGCAACGACGCGGGCGTGCGCGTGCGGCAACCCTTGGCGCGCGTGCTCGTGCACGCCACCGACCCCAATCGGGTTGCGCGCTTCTTCGCCAACGACGAGGTGATGGGGCTGGTCAAGGACGAGCTCAACGTGCGCGCGATCGAGCGCGTCGACGACCTCGCGCGCTTCGTCACGCTCGCGGCGACACCCAACTTCCCGGTCCTGGGCAAGAAGTTCGGCAAGCGCGTGCCCGCGATCGCGGACGCGATTCGCGCGCTCGGCACCGATGCGCTCCTGCGCTTCGGCCAGAGCGGGAGCGCCACCCTCGCGGTCGGCGACGGCGGCGAGCCGGTGACGCTCACGCGCGAGGACGCGGCCGCGATCGCGACCGCCGTGCCCGGCTTCGGCGCCCGCGAGGAGCGCGGGCTCACCGTGATCGCCGATCTCACCCTCGACGAGGACCTGAAACTCGAAGGAGCGGCGCGGGAGCTGATCAATCGCCTGCAGAACCTGCGCAAGCAGTCGGGGCTCGAGGTCACCGATCGCATCCGTCTGCGCTACCAGGGCGGCGACCAAACGGAGAAGGTGTTCGCGGCGCAGGGCACGTTGATCGCGGGCGAGACGCTGGCGCAGGACGTCGCGCCCGGACCGGTCGATTGGAGCGGCAGCGCGGAGTTCGAATTGGACGGCGAGCGCGTGAAAGTGTGGCTCCAGAAATCGGATTGACAGGGTAGGGAGCCGGTAACTATCTTACGTTCGCTTCAAAACCGGTGTTGTCTCACTTAACGCATTGTTCCGGAAAGGTTTGCGGGCATGAACAAGAAGGATCTGCAGCGCTTCAAGAAGCTCATCGAAGACGAACGCCGGCGCGTCGTGCAACGCATCGGGATGATCGAGGAAGAAATCCAGGGCATGGCCGCGAGTCAGTCCGGAAACCAGAGCTACTCCAACCACATGGCCGACATCGGCAGTGACGCGATGGAGCAGGAGCAGGCGTTCCTGCACGCGAGCCAGGGCACCGACTATCTCATGGCCCTCGAGGACGCGCTGCGTCGCATCGAGAAGGGAACCTACGGAATCTGCGAGGAGTGCGAAGAGAAGATTCCGGTGCGCCGCCTGGAGGCGTTTTTGGCCGCGCGCCTGTGCATCAAGTGCCAGTCCAAGGCCGAACGATTGCAGAGGAGTTAGCGTGGCGTTGTTCCTGCCCGCCGTTCTGATCGTCGTCCTCGACCAGATCACCAAGTACCTGTTCTGGAGCAACGGCAGCAACTACCAGATCCTCGACGGTTATTTCAACATCACGCTCGTCAAGAACGCGGGTGCTGCGTTCGGGATGTTCCAGGGCGGCCGGGCCTTCTTCATCGCCGCCAGCGTGCTGGCCGCGATCCTAATCGCCTATTTGGGCATGAGGCTCCCGCGCGAAGATCGTGCGCGGCGGGTGTGGCTCGGTTTGATCCTCGGGGGAGCGCTCGGCAACTTGATCGACCGCGTGCGCTTCGGCGAAGTGGTCGATTTCCTCCAGATCGGTTTTCGCGGTCACTACTGGCCGGTGTTCAACGTCGCCGACATCGGCGTCACCGTCGGTGCGACCATGCTCATCTTATATGCGCTCTTGCCCAAGCGCGCGGGTCGTTCGATGGTGGTCGACGCGGCCACCGGCCG
>JAKEHA010000027.1 GCA_022615275.1 Candidatus Latescibacterota bacterium | reverse complement strand
CTTCCTCGGCAACATGGTGGAAGGCGCGTGGGGACGCAGGCGGTTCATTCGCTACTACATCGTGTGCGGCGTGGGCGGCGCGCTGCTCCACATGATGCTCGATTACAACGCCGGCGTGGTGGGAGCGAGCGGCGCCATCTTCGGGCTCTACCTCGCGGCCGCGATGCTCTTTCCGGACGCGTACGTGTACCTCTATTTCCTGGTGCCGATCAAGATCAAGTACCTCGTCATCGGGCTCGCGGTGCTGCAGCTCGCCAACGGGATCGCGGGGAAAGCGGGTATCGCGTACTTCGCGCACATCGGCGGGATGGTGGCGGGATTGACGTTCTTCCGCGACGAGATCGCGCGTCGGCTGGGCTGGACGGGAGCACCCCGGCGGCGTGGTCCTAGCTGGCGCCCGCGCGCCGGGTTCACGAAGCGGCGCGGCGCGAGTACCTCGGCCGACAACATCGACTCGATCCTGGACAAGATCTCCGCGAAAGGCTACGAGAACCTGTCGCCCACCGAGAAGCGCATTCTCGAAAATTACAGCAAGCAGCAGCGCGAAGAGCCCGAGGAGTAGGCTAGTTCCCGTTCTTGATCGCCGTGGCCAGGGCTTGCTTTTCTTCCTCACCGAGCGGGCGGGCCGGTTCCCCGGACTTCACCTCGACCGCATAGCCGCGGCTGAAGTTGGTCCCCACCAGATTCGATATCAGGATGCCGTTCTGGTTCTCGTCCAGCAGGCATAGCGAATAACTCTGCTGACCCGCCACGCCGTCGAACGCGTTGTAGCGCACGATGGCCATGCGCTTGAAATGGGTGCGCGCTTCCACCGAGGCGAGCTTGAACTCGGATTGCAGTTCGCGGATGTCGCGCTGATTGGCTTCGACGGCGGCCAGGAGCGTGGGCAGGGTGTCGACGCCCCCGGCGTCTTTGCCCGTCACCCACGAGAAGCGACCCGATATGGCGCGCAGCTTCACGAGTGCGAACACGCCGATTACGATGCCGACGACGCCGAGCGCGCCGACTAGGAGAACGATGGTATTGACGCCGAGACCACTGGTCTGATCCAAATTGCCCCCTGGTGTTTTCCCCGTCGTTGGCCCGAGTCCGCGGCGAATCTAATACGGCGCGCGCGCGGATGTAAACACCAATGTGGCCCGGATCGTGGCGTCCTCAAGCCGCAAAGCAAACGCGGGCTAGTACCGGATCTCGGCCGTGTACGTCAGCTCGGCCGACCCCTTCGATTTCACCGGCACGTCGAAGCGCGCGCGGTGGGACGCCTCCTTGACGTGCGGGTACGACGACGCCGTGATGGCCCAGTCTCCGCTCATCAGCTCGATCACCTGCACCGTGATGTCTTCGGCCTTGTGGTTGCGCAGCGTCACCTTGTACGACGACCGGTACAGATGACCGCTCGAGAGCACTTCGAAGTTGGTCTGGACCCGCTCGGCGATGACGTCGAACGCGTCGCCCATCTTGATGCGAATGGTCTCGTCCTCGGGCGTGTGGTCGATGCGGTCCTCGCCGATGAACTGCAACTCGCTCTTGGAGTCCTTCTTGTAGACGCGCACGATGCCCTTCGGGAGCGGCATACCCATGCCGTTCTTCTTCGAGTTGTCGAGCGACACGTATACGCCCACCTTGGGCTTCTCGATGTCGGCCGCGCGCGCGAACCAGTACGCGTACTGCGGCTGCACGACGAAGGTCTTCTTCACCTTGGCGCCTTCGGCGGAGAGCAGAGAAATCTGCTTGGTCTGGCGATCCTTGACCGTCGCTTTGCGCTCGAGGGCATAGAGGTGATACTCGAAGAACGACTCCTCGCGGAACTGCTCTTCCTTGGCCAGGCTGCGCACGGCCATGTCCGCCATCGCCGGAGCGGCGGGATACTCTGGCCGCGCCCGGTTGATGTCGCCCGCTACCAGCTTCAACGAGGCATTCTCGTAGGTGGCGCCGCTCTGGTTGTCGATCGTCACCCAGCCCGAGAGATCGGCTTTCGCGTCGTCCGCGGACAGCACCGCGACGTAATCCGATCGCCAGCCGATGCCGCCCGTCAAATAGCTCGCCTCGACCGTCTGCTTGGTCTTGCCGGCGTCGAGGAGCCACACCAGCGACGGTTCCGAGATCAGCCCGGCGGGCAGCGCCGGAAGCACCACGCGCCCGGGCGGGTTGATGGCGATCTTCCCGTTCTCGAGTTCGTAGACCGTCCCTCCCTGCGTGCCGATCAGCTTGGCACGAATCGTCTCGTCGTCGCGACCCTCGCGCATGGTGACGAGCTCCACGGTCTGGCCGATGTACTTCTGCATCAGACGCTCGGGTGAGACCAGGTCGTACTCGAAGTTCTGCTCGATCACGACCAGTGCGTCGGGCGCGTCGACGGAGCGAATGTGCACCGTGGTCGGGTCGATGTGCGCCGCCACACCCTGGAACCACAGGCTTTGCGTCCCGCTCTTGAGGTCGAGCACGCGCACGTCCTTCACCAGGCCCAGGTTGTCGTTGTAGATGGTGATGCTCAAGGACTTCTGATCGGCCGGCGTGCTCTTGAGATCCGCGGCATCGGCGGACCCGCCCACCAGGGCGCTGCCCGCCAAGGCCGCGATGCCGAGGAGCTTCGAATACGTCATGATCTTCCTCCTGTCGAAAACATCAACGGGACACCCGTCGTGGGCGTCCCGTTGTTAGTCGCTCGCAATGTGGTTTTCGTTTTGGCGCTCGCGGTAGAGCCCCCAGTTCGATCGTGATTGGTGCCCAGGGCGGGACTCGAACCCGCACAGACTTTCGTCTACTACCCCCTCAAGATAGCGTGTCTGCCAATTCCACCACCTGGGCCGGTGAGACAATCGAATTAGCGCGGCGAGGTCGTATCCGCGCCGGCGGCGGTCGTGTCCGCTCCCCCGAGAATCTCGTCGATGGATTGCCCCGACGGGATCACGTTCTGCTGCTCCGTCGCCGCTTCGCGAACCAGGCTGCGCGAGCCGGGCGCGCTGCGCCGTGCGGACAGGAACGCGAGCAGGAGCGAGAGGATCATGAAGGTGACGGCGAGATAGGTGGTCGCCCTGCTCAAGAAGGTCGCCGTCTCCTGGCCGCCGAACATCGTCTGGCCCCCGCCGCCCCCGAAGGCGCCCGCCAATCCCCCGCCCTTGCTCGACTGCAGCAAGACGACCAGGATCAGCACGACGCACACGACGACGTGCAGGCCGATCAACAGATTGAACAACATCGAAGGTTCCTTGGTTTCCGGCGGGCTTCTCGCTACCCGCCAAACAAAAATTGCGGTGGGGGTCACCGCGTCGCGGGAGCCTAGCAGACACGCCCCCGAAAGTCAATCGGCCGGGGCCGCTCCCGCCGCCTGGGCGATGCCCAGAAACGACGCCACCTCGAGGCTCGCTCCACCCACCAAGAGCCCGTCGATCTCGTCGCGGGACAAGAGGTCCGCCGCGTTGGCCGGGTTGACGCTGCCGCCGTATTGGATGCGCATCGCCTTCGCGATCACGGGACCGAAGCGGCCCTGCAACCAGGCGCGGATGGCGCGGTGCATCGCGACCGCGTCGCCGGGGCTCGCGGTGCGCCCGGTCCCGATCGCCCACACCGGCTCGTACGCGATCACGCTCGCGCGCGCGTCGTCGGGCGCGACGCCGGTGAACGCAACCGCCAGCTGGCGCTCCACCACGTGCGCCTCGAGGCCGCCTTCGCGCTCGGAGAGCGTCTCGCCCACGCACAGGATCGCCGTGAGCCCCGCGCCCATCGCGGCGGCGAGCTTCTTCGCCACCACCGCGTCGGTCTCGCCCATCCCGTGACGACGTTCGGAGTGACCGACGAGTACGTACATGGCGCCCGCGTCCTTGACCATATCGGCCGACACTTCGCCGGTGAACGCGCCGCTCTTCTCCCAGTAGAGGTCCTGGGCGCCCACCCACGCGCGCGCGCCCGCGAGGGCGTCGACCACCGGGCGCACGCCGAAAAAGGCGGGGATCAGCACCACGTCGCAGTGGGCGGGGACGGAGGGAAGCGACGCGCGCAACTCGGATGCGAACGCGACCGCCTCGGAGATGGTCTTGTTCATCTTCCAGTTGGCGGCGATGAGCTTGGGGCGAGGCATGAAAAGGGGGCGTGAATTCCTCGCGAGCTAACCCGCGACCTCCGCGACGTCGCACAGCGCTTCGATGCCCGGGAGCGTGCGACCCTCCATGAATTCGAGCGAGGCGCCGCCGCCGGTCGAGATGTGCGTGAACCGGTTCGCGATGCCCATCAGGTTGATGGCCGCCACGCTGTCGCCGCCGCCCACGATGGTCTTGGCCCCGCGGTCGGTCGCGTCCGCGATGGCGCGCGCGACCGCCTTCGTGCCCTCCGCGAAGCTCGGCTTCTCGAACACGCCCATGGGGCCGTTCCAGAACACGGTCTTGGCACCCGCGATCTGCGCCCTGAAGAGGTCGACCGTTTTCGGCCCGATGTCGAGGCCGATCCAGTCTTCGGGGATGTCCGCGATGGAGACTTCGCGCGCGGGCGCGTTGTCGTCGATCTCCTGCGCCACGATGGTGTCGACCGGCAACAACAGACGACCGCGGCCGGGGCGCGTCTTGGCCAGCAGCTCCTTGCACATCGCCAGGTACTTTTCGTCGACGATGCTCTTGCCCACTTCGAGGCCGGAGGCCTTGAAGAAGGTGTACATCATGCCGCCGCCCACCAAGAGCGCGTCGACGCGCTCCAGCAGCGACTTGATCAGGTCGATCTTGCCCGCGATCTTGGCCCCGCCCAGCACCGCCACGAACGGGCGCGCCGGGTTGTTGAGCGCTTCGCCGAGTGCCTTGAGCTCTTTCTCCATGAGCAGGCCGGCCGCGCGCGTCGGGATGTACTCGGTGACGCCCACCGTGGAAGTGTGCGCGCGGTGCGCGGTGCCGAAAGCGTCGTTGACGTAGATATCCCCCAGCGACGCCAGCTCCTTCGAGAACGCGGGCGAGTTCTCCTCCTCGCCGGCGTGGAAGCGCAGGTTCTCGAGCAGCAGGATGTCGCCGTCCTTCATGGCGGCGACTCGCTGACGAACTTCGTCGCCGACGCAATCGTGCGCGAAGCGCAGCGGGTTCTTCACCAGCTCGGCCAGGCGCGCCGCCACCGGCGCCAGGCTCAGCTCGGGGTTCTTCTGCCCGCGCGGCCGCCCGAGGTGGCTCATCAAGATCAAGCGGCCGCCGCGGTCCACGATGTCGCGCACCGTCGGCAGCGACTCGATGATGCGCGTGTCATCGGTGATGACACGATCGCTGTCCAGAGGAACATTGAAATCGACGCGCGTCAGCACGCGCTTGCCCTTGACGTCACAATCACGAATGGAGAGTTTTTTCATCCGTCCTCACCCTCATCGTCCGATGAGCCGCAGCATGTCCACCATACGGCCCGAGTAGCCGTACTCGTTGTCGTACCAGGCGAGAATCTTGAAGAACCGATCGCCGATCGCCATCGTCGATCTGGCGTCGAAGACGGCCGAGTGAGCGTTGCCGATCACGTCCACCGACACGATCGGGTCTTCGGTGTACTCGATGATGCCCTTCATCGCGCCCTGCGCCGCGTCGCGCATGGCCTTGTTGACGGCCTCGATCGACGCGGGCTTTTCCACTTCGACCGTGAAATCCACCAGCGATCCGTCCACCACGGGCACGCGCACCGCGGTTCCGTCGATCTTCCCCTTGAGCTCGGGGAGCACCTTGGTGACCGCCTTGGCGGCGCCGGTGGTGGTCGGAATCATCGACACGGCGGCCGCGCGCGCGCGCCGCAGATCCTTGTGGGGTTGATCCAGCATCGCCTGGTCGTTGGTGTAGGCGTGGATCGTCATCATGAGGCCCCGCACGATGCCGAAGGTGTCGTTCATTACTTTCGCGATGGGCGCGAGGCAGTTGGTGGTGCACGACGCGACCGAGACGATGGCGTGCTTGTTGGCATCGAATTCCTTGTCGTTGACGCCCATGACCACGGTCAGGTCGGGGTCGGTGGCAGGCGCGGAGATCAGCACGCGGCGCGCTCCCGCCGCGAGGTGCTTGGCGGCGTCGTCGCGCTTGGTGAACAAACCGGTCGACTCGATGACGACGTCGACGCCGAGCTGCTTCCACGGCAGCTTGGCGGGATCTTTCTCGGATATGACCTGCAGTGTCTTCCCGCCGACGCTGATTCCGGTTTCGGTGGGTGTGACATCGGCCGGAAAGCGACGATGCACGGAGTCGTACTTCAGCAGGTGCGCGAGTATGGTCGGGCTCGTGAGGTCGTTGACTGCGACGATGTCGAAGCGCGGGTCGTTGAAGGCGTGTCGATAGACGAGCCGTCCGATGCGGCCGAATCCGTTGATCGCAACCTTGATGGCCAACTCGAGTTCCTCCTTGGATGGCGCGGCCTTTCCCTTGCCTTCCGTTGCTTTCCCGTGGTTCCCGGTGGGCGGCGGGCCGAGTCACCAACGTAATGGAAAGACTGCCGGAGTGGCAAACGCATCGTGGAAACGGATGCGCCGGGCGCGGTTAGGTGATGGTATCGCTTGCCGGAACTCGTTGTCAAGATTGAAGAAGCGGCCTCCCGACGGGTCCCAGCGGCTAGGGGCGGAAGCCCGCGCACACGACACGCACGTCGGCGGCTTCTGCGCTCCACGCGGCCACCGCGCACGCGGCCGCCGTAGCCCCGGTGGTCACGAGGTCGTCGACGAGAACGACGCGGCGACCCGCCAGCGCGTCGCCGTCGACGACCGACATCGCGCCCGTTACGTTCTGCACGCGCTCGTCACGCCCGAGCGAAGATTGCGGTGCGGTCGCGCGCGTCTTCGCGATGGCGCCACGCTCGATCGCTACTCCGGTCAGCGCACCGAGCGCGCTCGCGAGGCGCTCGGCCTGATTGAAACCGCGACGCCGCTGCGCGCTGTCGTCCATGGGCACGGGAACGAGTCGCATCACGCGCGCGTCGGGTTCCAGGGCGCGCGCGGGCAAGCCTTGCGCTAGCGCGCGTGCGAGCCACGGCGCCAAGCGCTCGCGACGCGAAAACTTGAGGGCGTGGATCACGGCGAGAATGCGGTCGTCGGTTTCGAAGGCGGGCCACACCGCGAGCACGTCCTTGGGAGCGCCCGCGTGCGGCGCGAGACCGGGGATGCGGCCGCCCGAGACGAGCTCGATCGATCCGTCCGCACACGCCGTCCCGATGATGGCGGGCGCGTTCGCGGCGACGAGTTCGTGGCAGCAGGCCCGGCAAAGCGGCCGGGATTCGATGCGGGCCGTGCGCAGCGGCGACGCCAGCGACGACGACGCGGCCGCCGCGGGAAGCGGCAGGCGCGCGGCGGCTTCCACGAAACGACCGCAGGCGTGGCATCGTTCGTCGACCAAGAAGTCGACTACCGCTTGCATCGCCGTCCCCACCCCGCCCAACACCACGCCTCCGGGCGCGTCACGCGCCGGTCGGTTTCTCCGGCGCCGTTTTTCGCAACAGCATGAAGAGTCCGAGGGCGATCAGCGCGATGCTGATGGCCTGGTTGAAGGAGAGTCCGAGGAACACGCGCGCGTTGTCCTCGTAGAAGCGAAAGAAATCGATCACGAAGCGGCCGATGCCGTACAACACCAGCAAGAGGCCGAACGTCGACCCGGGCTTGGTCAGCTTGGGCTGCAGCAGCATCAGCGTGGTGAAGATCGCGAGTCCCTTGAGCGACGAGTACGCCTGCGCCGGATGCAGCGCCACGTGGTCGCGCCCCATCTGCTGCGCCCACGCCGCGGCCGCGCTGCCGGCCGGGCTGTCGGGCGGGAAGACCAGCCCCAGCGGTCCGTCGGTCGGTTGTCCGTAGCAGCACCCGCTCAACAGGCAGCCGACGCGAGTGAACACGAGGCCCAGCGCGATCGATGGGGCGATGATGTCGGCCACCGTGAGGAACTTGAGCCCGTTGCGCTGCACCCACCAGTAGGACGCGCCGACGGCCAGCAAGAACCCGCCGTAGAACGTCGCTCCTCCCTGCCACAAGGCGAAGATGTCGAGAGGATTTCGGTACTGCTCGAGGTGGAACACGACGTACAGGAGTCGCGAGCCCACCACCGCCGCCAGGATGATGACGACGCTCAGGTCGAGGATCTTCTGGGGGTCGATGCCGTAGCGCTTCGCGCGGCGGCCGGCGAGCCAGATGCCGAGCAGGAAGCTCACGGCCAGCATGAAGCCGTACGAGCGAATCTGCAGGCGGCCAAGTTCGAGTAAAACGGGATGCATTCTATTCCTAGCTACGCCCCGGCAATATAGCGCGTTCCGGGCGCGCTGTCACGCGACCATCGCTGCTTCGAGCGGAGGGAAGCCCTCGATGCGAGCCTGCTAGTACTCCGACCATCTCACCGCGCAGTTGAGCAGGACCCCCACCAGGAAACAACTCACCAGCATCGAGCTGCCCCCGTAGCTCACGAAGGGCAGCGGGATCCCCGCCACCGGCGCGATCCCGGCCGTCATGCCGATGTTGACGAACACCTGAAAGGCGAAGTAGGCCGCGATCCCCACGCACAACGTGGACGCGAATTCGCTCTTGGTCTTCTGCGCGATCAGTAACGCGCGCGAGATGAGAATCGCGAACAGGACCAGAAGGCCGATCGCGCCCACGAACCCCAACTCCTCGCCCAGCACCGAGAAAATGAAATCCGTGTGCTTGGCGGGCAAGTACTCGAGTGCTTTCTGTGTCCCCTCCAGATAGCCTTTTCCGTCGAACCCGCCCGATCCGATCGCGATCTTCGATTGAATGACCTGCCAGCCCGCACCCAGCTTGTCGGAATCCGGGTCCAGGAAATTAGTGACGCGGCGCTGTTGGTACGGCTTGAGGTGATTCCAGAGGGCCGGCAGGAAGAGCCCGATGCCCACGTTGGCGACGACCAACGAGACGCTCTCCACCAGATATGCGCGTCGCAGGTACGCGACCACGAGGATCGCGACGATGAAGATCCCGAAGGGCCACGGGTTGTGGGTCACGTTTTCGCCGTAGATGATCAGAACGCTGCTCACCAGCGGCGACATCAGGAACAGGATGTGCAGCCCGCGGAAGCCGCGCCAGAACAAGACCGGCAGCAGGATGCCGGCGAACACCATGGCCGTCCCCAGATCGGGTTGTCGCAGCACGAGCGCGAACGGAACGATGAACAGCATGAAGACGGGAATGAGCGTGCGCACTCGATTGGGGTCGGCGCGGTGGGTCGAGAGGACCCTGGCCCACACCAGGATGACGGCCACCTTGGTGAACTCGCTGGGCTGGATGGCGAGGGGACCCACGATGAACCAGCGCTGCGTCTCGCCGCGCGCGGGCAGCATCAGAACCACGACCAGCATGACGAGACACGCGACGTACGACGCGAACGCGAGCGACTCGAACATGCGGAACGGAATCGCGAACGCGACCAACATCGTGAGCAGACCGAAGCCGAGCCACACCAGCTGACGGGTGAAATGCGTGCCGTGCATCGCGACCACCGAGACTTCGCCCACCGACTGCGACACCGAGTAGACGACGGCGAGCCCGATCATCGACAAGAAACCGGAGCACAGCACGATCACCCAGTCGAAATCCCTCCCCAGCCTCACGGCGTCCCCCCCGTCGATGGCGTGAGCGACGGCGCCGCCTGACTCGTCTCCGGGTTCGACGGTGGGCCCTCCAAGCGGCGCCCGGCCCGGAAGTACTCGGCCATGAACGCCCGCGCGATGGGAGCGGACACATCGCCACCGTGACCCGCGTTTTCGACCAGGATCGCGAGCGCGATCTCCGGCTTCCCGGCGGGCGCGTAGGCCGTGTACCACGAGTGGTGGTCACCGTGCGGGTTCTGCGCCGTTCCCGTCTTCCCGGCGACCTCGAGCCCCGGGATGCGCGTCCAGTGCGCGGTGCCGTCGGATCTTTCCACGACGTTGAGCATTGCGCGCTGCAGAAATGCCAACGTCGATCCCTCGAGTCCCGGGATGCGGACCCGCTCGGGCGGCACCGATCCCTCCGGCGGCAGAACGAAATGCGGTCGCACCAGCCACCCGCCGTTCGCCACCGCGGCCGTCATGCGCGCCACGTGCAGCACGGTCGCGAGGTATTCGCCCTGTCCGATCGAATTGTTGAGCATGAGACCCTGGGTCCAGCGTCCCTTGCCGAGTCGCTTGTCGTAGTAGCGTCGTGTGGGCACGTTGCCCGAAACCTCGATGGGAAGATCGATGCCCGTCTTGCCGTCGAAGCCGAACGCGGTCGCGGCGGCCGCGAGCACGTCGACGTCCGTCATCTCGCCGATGCGATAGAAGTAGACGTCGCAGCTGTTGACGACGGCGGACATCAGGTTCATGCCGCCGTGGCCTTCTTCTTTCCAGCATTTGAAGACGCGATTGCCGAAGCGATGCGTGCCGTCGCAATACACGAGCACGCGCCCCGGGTCGATGAGCTGATTGGTGAGGATCGCGTACGCGACGATGATCTTGAAGGTCGACGCGGGCGCGTAGCGCGCCTGCGAGATGCGATTGAACATGGGCTTGGACGGGTCCTTCAGCAAGTCGCCCACCAGCGACGCCGACAGGCCCATCGCGAACGCATTGGGATCGTACGCGGGCCGGCTGGCGGCGGCGATGATCCCGCCCGTCTCCACGTCGAGCACTACGGCCGCGGCCGGGTTGGGTCGCGCCGCGAGCAGTGAGTCCAGGTATTCCTGCATGTCGTAGTCGAGCGCCATCATTACGTCGCGACCCGGCGTGGGCGCGGTCGACAATTCGGGGATCTCGCCGAGTGCCGTGCCCGACGCGGTCATCTCGATGGCGCGCTGCCCCGGCGTCCCGCGCAGCTCGTCCTCGTACTGTCGCTCGAGTCCGGCCTTGCCGAGGAAATCGCCGGCCACGTAGACGTCCTGCGCGGCGCCGGCGATCTCCTCGTTCGTCACTTCACCCACGTAACCGAGCACGTGCGCCGCTACCGAGGCGTCGGGGTAACGGCGGCGCAAGCGCGATTCGACGCGCAGCGACGGGAACTGCATCCAGTTCTCGCGCACGAAGGAGATCACGAACTTGTCGGCGTCGGGAAAGACCGGGAAGGCCATGCGCCCGTAACGCTTCTGCCACGCGTCGAAGCGCGCCATGGCCATGACGCTGTCGACCGGGATGTAGGCGGCCAGCGCGCGGACGGCGCGCTCGGCGTCGGCGCGCGTGCGCCACTGCATCACCACTTCGAGATGGAGCGCGTTGTCGACGACGATGCGCCCGGTGCGGTCGCGCATGAATCCGCGCGGCCCCGGTAGTCGCTCGCGCTGCAATTGGTTGTCGCGCGCGAATTGCGCGTATTGTTCGTGCTGGACGACTTGGAGAGCAAAAAGCCGTACGACGAGGATGCCGAAGCCGACGGCGGCGATGAACATGAGCGTCCGGATGCGGAACGGACCCTCGACCAGGCTCTTACTGTCTCTCTTTGCCAACCTTCGTCACCACCTTCGCCCCCAAGAGCGCCAGCACGCGCTCGACCACGATGCCGGCCAGCGCCGTATAGACAGCGGACGGCAGCGCGTCGGCGAATATGCTCACGAACGCGCTGTCGATGCGGGGCCAGTGATAGACGAGGAAATACACGATGTCGTGCCCGAAGGCCGAGAGAAATATGACGAACACGAGCACCAGAGGCCCCGGGGATGCGGTCGCCGCCAGGCGCCCGCCCGTGTACCCGACCAGCGACTTGGTGAGCGCATTCAAGCCCAGGTAACCGGGGTTCCCGAGGTCGACCAGGAATCCCGCCATAAACCCGAACAACGCCCCCTGGATGGGCCCGCGCTGCAGCCCGAAGAGGATCACGCATACCACGATGAAGTCGGGAGCGACCGGGCCGATCGCGATCTTCCCCGCCACCGTCGACTGGAGCCCGAGGAACACGACGATCGTGAGCAAGGGGATCAGGACCTTCATCGCCGCGCCTTCTCCAGGACGTCGCGCATCAGCGCGGTATCCGCCTCTTCGTAGAACAGCGACCGGTCCCACGGCACTTCGTCGGTCATCACGAACACTTCCTCGAGCGCCAGGAAGTCGATGGGACTGCGCGCGTCCACGCGCAACGACAACCCGTCGGTGGATTGCGCCACGCGCACGACGATGGCCACCGGGAAACCCTTGGGGACCGCACCGCCGAACCCGCTGGTGAGGAGGGTGTCTCCGACCGCGACGTCCTCAATCGCGCCGACGTGCTTGAGCTCGAAGTTGTTGCGATGCCGCCACTCGAGCACGCCCACCACACGGCTGCGCTTGTCGATGCAACTCACGGGGTGATTCTTGCTCGACATGAGCTGCACCCACGCCGAGTTTTCCATCACCCTGGAGAGACTTCCGACCAGGCCGTCGTAGGAGAACACGGGCATGCGCGCGTGCAGTCCGTCGCGCGATCCTTTGTCGATCACGAGGCTGGTCTGAATGCGGTCGAAGTCGCGGCCGATGACCTCGGCCGGCACCAGGCGGAAAGTCTGCTCTTCCTTGAACTCAGCCAGGCGGCGCAGGCGCTCGCGCTCGTCGCGGAATTGGAGCAACCGCCCGCGCTCCAGCGCGAGGGTGGCGAGCATGCGCCGCAGGCGTTCGTTCTCGGCGCGTACCATCGCGTAGTCGGCGACGAGGTCGGTGGTGCGCTGCGCCGGACGCATGATGCGGGAGAGCAGGGCGCGCGCGAAGTCGAGCTGGCTGGTCTCGGGCAGCGCCAGGAGAGCGAACGAAGCGGCGATGAGGACGGCCAGTACCGTGCGGTCGCGATGTCTCTGAAAAACCGCCGCGAACAGCTGCATCGCTAGTCGCGCGAGCTGTGCATCAACACCCGATCGTATTCGTGGACGTTGTCGAGCACCTTACCCGCGCCCAGCACGACGCAAAGCAAGGGGTCGTCCACGACGTTGATCGGGAGGCCCGTCTCCCTCTTCAGGAGTTGGTCGAGTCCTTTGAGCATGGCGCCGCCGCCGGTCATGACGATGCCCCGGTCCACGATGTCGGCGGCCAGCTCGGGCGGGGTTTGCTCGAGCGCGTTCTTCAGGGCTTCGACGATCTGCGAGATGGGCTCGCTGATGGCTTCGCGGATCTCCTCGCTGGTCAGGCGCAGGTTCTTCGGAATGCCGGCCACCAGATCGCGTCCCTTGATCTCCATCTCGTAGGGCTTGTCCATCTTGACCGCGCACCCGATCTTCATCTTGATCTGCTCGGCCGTCTGCTCGCCGATCAGCATGTTGTACGTGCGTTTGACGTAGTTGACGATGGCTTCGTCCAGCTCGTCGCCCGCGACGCGAATCGAGCTGTCGGCCACGATGCCGTCGAGAGCGATGACCGCGATCTCGGTGGTGCCGCCGCCGATGTCGATGATCATGTTGCCGGAGGGCTTGTCGACCGGGAGCCCCACGCCGATGGCGGCCGCAATCGGCTCCGCGATCAGGAACACCTCGCGCGCGCCCGCGTGCTCGGCGGAGTCGCGCACGGCGCGCTTCTCCACTTCGGTGATGCCCGAGGGCACCGCGATCACGATGCGCGGTCTAATGAAGTGCTTCTTCTTCTGCGATTTGCGGATGAACTCGCGCAGCATCATCTCGGTGATCTCGAAGTCGGCAATGACGCCGTCCTTCATGGGCCGGATGGCGTTGATGTACTCCGGCGTCTTGCCGAGCATGGTCTTCGCTTCCAGGCCGACCGCGAAGACTTTCTTGGTGCGTTGGTCGACGGCGACCACGGACGGCTCGTTCAACACGATGCCGTTGCCCTTGACGAACACCAGCGTGTTCGCGGTCCCGAGATCTATGGCGACGTCGTTCGTGAGATAGTTGGACAACCTGGAGAACAGCGACATTCAGAACTCCCGTGACGACTAGAAGTGGCCCGCTTCCTTGAGACTCTGGAACCGATCCGCGCCGATGACGATGTGGTCGAGCAACTCGATCCCGATCAACTCTCCGCACTTCGCAAAGCGACGGGTGAACTCGACGTCTTCGCGGCTCGGCGTCGGATCGCCCGTCGGGTGATTGTGAACCAAGACGATGGACGCGGCACTCGCGGCGATCGCGGGTTTCAAGATCTCGCGCGGGTGGACGATGGAAGCGTTGAGCGATCCGATCGACACCGTCACGACCTTGATGACCTGATTCTTCGTGTTCAGGAACGCCGCCTTGAAATGCTCGCGATCATAATCCTTCATTTCGTCCATGAACATGCGCGCGATGTCGCGCGGCGCGCGCACGGACGTCCCGGCCGATCGCGACTCCTTGGCGAAGCGCTTGCCCAGCTCGAACGCAGCCGCGAGCTGACAGGCGCGGGCGAACCCGATCCCGGGTACCCGGCGCATCTCGTCGACGCCGGAGCGGCCCATCCCCACCAGATCCCCGAATTCCCGAAGCAATCCTAGCGCCAGTACCAAGGCACTCGACCCGCGCGAGCCTCCCCCGATGACGATCGCAAGAAGTTCTTGCAGAGAGAGCTCAGCGGCGCCGCGCGCGTACAGCCTCTCACGCGGTCGGTCGCTCGACGGAATCCCAATCCGACCCCTTCCACCCATACCCCGCACCTCCGATTTTCCGCCCGCCGCGTGGGGCGCGGCCGCGCGCAGGCTACCACCGGAACCGATGGAATGGCAAGATTATTACCGACTTGGGCGTACGGGCGGCCGGCGGCTAGCCTTGGGTGGCCAGGGCGAGACGGCGGGCGTGCTCGGCGGCGAACTCCGCCCAGGGGTCGTTGGGATATTCGGCCGGGATGGTCTCGTAGCAGTGGAGCGCTTGGGAGAGATCGCCTCGCTTGGCGTGCAGATTGGCGGCGCGCAGGAGCGCGAAGGCCGCCTCCGGATGGGTCGGGTTGACCCGGACGAAGCCTTCGTACGCGCGAATTGCGACGTCGGGTTTGAGATTGCGCTCGAGTCCGAAGCACAGGTCGAGGTGACGCTCGGGGCTCAGCACGAACTCGGGCAGGGAGCGCGCCGCTTCCTGAAAGATGCGCTCGGCGTCACCGCGCCTGCCGATCCCGAGGAGATTCTCGCACGCGCTCGCGTAGCTGGCTCGGGCGCCCGAGTGGTCGCCGCATTGGGCACGCACGCGGGCCAGGAGCGCGTGCGCATCGCCGTCGGCCGGACGCGCAGCGGCGTAATGCTCGAGCTCGTCGTTCGCGCCCCAGAAATCGCCGCGACGAAGGCAGCGACGCGCCTTGAGCAGGTGCCCGTCGAGCCGTCCCTTCGTCCACCCGCCGGTCGCGACCGCCACGAATATGCCGAACGCGAAGCCCGCGATGTGCGTCACGTAGGCGACGTTCATCGAGGCGCCTTCGAGCTGGACCAGCCCGCGCACGATCTGAATCAGGATCCAGAGTCCGATGGCCGCGACCGCGTGCAACTCGGCCCTACCCGCCTTGTTGGTGGCGAGCAGCGGAGCGAACACCCAGTACGCGACCTTGACGCGGTGGTGACGCAGGCGCACGAGGAACGCGCCGAGGACTCCGGAGACGCCGCCGGAGGCGCCGATGATACCCGCGCCGGTGTCGAGCACGTGGAGGTTGTACCAACCCTGGAGCACGTTCCCGACTACGGCCGCCCCGAGGAACACGAGGGCGAAGCCGGCCGCCCCTAGGCGATCCTCGAGGTAACGTCCGAACAGGACGAGGTAGACCATGTTCGAGGCGATGTGAAAGTAGTCGAAATGCAGGAACGCGGCCGCGAGCGCGGGGCCCAGGCCCGAATAGCCGGGAAAGTAGATATAGTTGCGAAAGTCGAGCGAGACCGTTCCCGCGAAGAACTTGTACAGCACGAACACGGCCGCGCACAACGCCGCGCACACGACGGTGATCGCGGGCACGCGGCGCGTCTCGGCGTCGACGCCGACCGGAACGTAGTAGAAGAAATACATGCTGTGCGTCGTCCGGTGAATGGGAAACGGCGTTCCAGGCGGGCGACCGTCGAGGGTTCCCGACGCGCACATCCGCAGCGAACCCTG
>JAKEHA010000210.1 GCA_022615275.1 Candidatus Latescibacterota bacterium | reverse complement strand
TGCACGCGCGCGACCAGGCGTCCGTGCGCGTCGGTCAACGCGACGCCGCGCCGCGCCAACGCGGCCGCCGCGGTCTGCATCGCCTTCTCGAGGTCGTACGGGACGACCTCGCGGCCGTGCCCCCACGAAAAACTGGGGACGAACGCGTCCGGCATCTCGCTCGAGTACAGGTTGCAGTTGAAGCCGACCACGGTGCCGGTGTTGAACACGGCGTTGATGCCGGTCTTGGTGTGGTCGCCCATCACGAGGCCCAGGAACCGACGGCCGGTGTCGCGGTGGCGGCCCGCGTTCCACATGCGAACGTTGCCGTAGTTGTTCTTGAGGTCGCTGTTGTTGCTGGCCGCCCCGATGTTCACCCACGAGCCCACGTACGAGTGGCCCAGGAATCCGTCGTGCTGCTTGTTCGCGTAGTCGGCGAAGATAGTCTCGTCCACTTCCCCGCCCACTTTGCACACCTTTCCGATCGAGGTTCCGGGCAGCAGACGCGCTCCCGCCTTGACGACCGAACCCGCCCCGATGGCCGCGGGTCCCACGATGGTGGCGTTGGGCATGACGACGACGCCTTCGCCGATCACAACCGGGCCGTCGGTCGCGTCGATCACGGTGCCGGCGCGAATCGACGCGCGGCGTCCGATGGCGACCCGCTTGGGTTCCACGATGTGCACGCCGGGGTGGATGACGGCGTCCTTGGCGTGTCCACGCGGCGCGACGCGCGTGAAGTCGTCGGCGATGCACGCCGTGTTGTGCTCGATGAGCTGCCATGGAACCGAGAGCACACGCGCCTCTGGCCATTCGGCCCGGTGCAACCGCCGCCCGTCGATCACGCGCTCGAGCTCGGGCGCGAGGACGTCGGCGTCGGAAACGTCGGGCAGCGCGCGCGCCTTCTCGAGTTGCGCGCACACTGCGTCCACGGCCGCATCGGACAGTTGCGTGCGCAGCGCGCGCGCGAGGTCGGCGGCCGCGTCGCCGCGCACGCGCGCGGCGACCACGCGCCCACCTTGGAGCGCGACGGTGTCGTCCTTCAATCGGGACACGAGCGCATCGCGCTCCGTCGTCATGCACAACCAGCGTGCGTTGACGAACAGCGTGTCCGCGGCCACGGCCTCGTTGACAGGCACACCGGGAAGGGCCAGACGAACCACGTCGGCGAGGTAGTCGCGACAGACGAGCGACGACTGGCCCGACACCCCGTCGGAAAGCCAGCGCTCGCGAAGCGTCCCGGTCCCCACGCGCAGGCCGAAAACCGGCTGGGTGAGCGAGAGCGGAAAGAAGTTCGCGAACTTCCCGTCTTCGAAGATGCAGATGCGACCGGACACGCGAAAGCCTACTTGCTCGAACGCCCGCGCGGGCAGCGCGGGCGATTCGTCGGTGGTGCCATTGCAGGAGGATGATTCAAAAGATGGTGGAGTTGACGGGGATCGAACCCGTGACCTCTTGACTGCCAGTCAAGTGCTCTCCCAGCTGAGCTACAACCCCGGCGCGAACTACCATAGCAGAAGCCCCCGCGCGGTCAAGCGGAAAGTCTGGACTTGAGTGCGCGAATGCGATACATAGTAAGCGTTTACCACGCTCCGGTGCCGGAGTGGTGAAACTGGTAGACGCACGGGACTCAAAATCCCGCGGAGGCAACTCCATGTCGGTTCGATTCCGACCTCCGGCACCAAATCTCCTCTACTCGCCTACTCGCAACCCCGATACATTCTTGGCGCTCGCGCCGAGGGCTTCGCTCCGCTCTCAGGTCCTCGCTCGCGTCTGATTGGCAATAATGGCTCGCTGCGGAAGTTCGCGTCGCGAACCCTCGGCGCGAGCCATCACGAAAGAACTGTCAGGAAACCGATTCGATTTCGCGATCGAGGTAGAGGTAGGCGTGCCACGCCTGGGGCGGGCGCCGACTCGCGAAGCGATTCTGGACGCCCCACAACCAGGTTGGTTGCGCCGGCGAGCGGATCAGGCGCAGCCCCGCCTCCGCGGGCGTGCGCCCGCCTTTGTGGCGGTTGCAGGGGACGCAGCAGGTGACGATGTTCGACCACTCCGTGCGTCCGCCGCGCGAGCGCGGGACGACGTGGTCGCAGGTCAATTCTTGCGCGGGGGGACGGTCGCCGCAGTACTGGCATCGAAAATCGTCGCGCGTATAAATGTTGCGGCGCGAGAACTTCGCCTCGCGACGCCGGAAGCGGACGAAGGACGTGAGGCGCACGACCGACGGCACGTGCATGCGCAGCGACACCGAATGGACCTCGTGCGACGAGGCTTCGACGATCTCCGCCTTCTCGAGGACGACGAGCTTGACCGCCCGTCGCCACCCGATCACGTTGAGCGGCTCGAAGGACGCGTTGAGCAGAAGAACGTGTTCGAAGGAAACCACTCCTTGGGTTGCAGGGCTCGGGTTGCCGTTGCTGGAATCTAGCAAATCGGGCCTCGTGCGATCAAATCCGAATTCCGGCGCGCAAACCATCCCTTGACCGGGAGCCCGGATGACGTACCATCCGAGTCGTCGCGCGTCCGCCGACGGCGCTCGCGAGACGCGGCGCGCGGCGGTGACCCATGAACCTCTCCGAACCTTCCCGTCGCCTGTGCGCCGCGGCGTTCCTCGCGTCGTGCGCCATCGGCGCGCGCGCCGCTGCACAGACGCAAGCCACGGTCGTGGTCGGCGATATCGACGGTGCCATCGGCCCCGTCTCCACCACCTACGTCGAGCGGCTCATCGCACTCGCCGACGAGCGCGACGCGAGCTGCCTCGTGCTGCGGATGGACACGCCCGGCGGCTTGTCCGCCTCCATGCGCGACGTCATCCAAGCGGTTCTTGCAAGCCCCGTACCCGTCGTGGTGTACGTCTGGCCCGAAGGCGCCCACGCGGCCAGCGCGGGGGCCCTGATCGCGTTGTCGGCCCACGTCGTCGCCATGGCGCCCGGCACCAACATCGGAGCCGCCCACCCGGTATCCATCGGCGCCGGGGAGGAAGAAAATGACGTCATGGACGAAAAGGTGACCAACGACGCCGCCGCCTACGCGCGCAGCCTGGCCGACCGGCGCGGACGCAGCGTCGAGTGGGCCGAGTGCGTCGTGCGAGAGAGCATCTCGTCGACCGCCGAAGAAGCGGTCGCCGAAGGTGTCGCCGACTTCGTGGCCGCCGACCTCGCGGAACTGCTGGCACGCGTCGACGGGAGGCGCACGTCGACGCCCGCCGGCGAGGTCGTCATTCGCGCGTCCGGCGCCGCGGTCGAGGTGGTGCCGGCCACGTTTCGCGAACGCTTCCTCGCGCGCATCTCCGACCCCAACATTGCATACGTGCTGATGCTGGTCGGCGTCTTCGGGATCATCTTCGAGCTCCAGAACCCGGGCTCGATTCTGCCCGGCGTCGCGGGGGCGGTGTCGCTGGTCACAGCCGCGTTCGCGCTGCAAATGCTGCCCATCAGCTGGACGGGTGTGGCGCTGATCGCGCTCGCGATCGCGATGTTCATTCTGGAGATCAAGGTCGCCTCGCACGGACTCTTGACCATCGGCGGTGTCGTGTCGATGGTCATCGGGTCCATCATGCTGATCGATTCGCCGCTCCCCTTCATGCGCGTCTCGCTGGCCGTGATCATCCCGTCGGTGGCGTTCACCGCGCTGTTCTTTCTCTTCGCCGTGGGGATGGGAATCAAGGCCCAGCGCCGCAAGGTGACGACGGGGAGCGAAGGCCTGGTCGGCGAAGTGGGGACCGCGCGCACCGCCGTGGCACCCGAAGGCACCGTGTTCGTGCGCGGCGAGCTGTGGAGCGCGCACAGCGACGAACCCCTCGCACCCGGCGACGCGGTGGAAGTGATCGCCGTCGACGGAATGAAAGTCAACGTTCGGCGCCGCCCGGGCGCTTAACCGGAGGAGATAACCGTGTCCATTTCGCTCATTGCCATTGCCTTCATCGGTCTCATGCTGATCGCCAGCGCGGTGCGCGTGTTGCGCGAATACGAGCGCGGCGTCGTGTTCCGCCTCGGGCGCCTGGCCGGCGTGCGCGGCCCGGGGCTGGTCCTGCTCGTCCCCATCGTCGACAAGATGGTCAAGATCAGCCTGCGCGTGGTCACAATGGACGTAGCACCGCAGGACATCATCACCAAGGACAACGTGTCGGTGAAGGTGAACGCGGTCGTGTACTTCCGCGTCATGGATCCGAGCAAGGCGGTCAACGAGGTCGAGGACTACCTGTATGCAACCACCCAGCTCGCGCAGACCACGCTGCGTTCGGTGGTGGGACAGTTCGAGCTCGACCAGTTGCTGTCGGAGCGCGAGATCATCAACCAGCGCCTCCAGCGCATCATCGACGAGCAAACCGACGCGTGGGGCGTCAAAGTCTCGATGGTCGAAGTGAAGCACGTCGACCTTCCGGCCGAGATGCAGCGCGCGATCGCGAGACAGGCGGAAGCCGAGCGCGAGCGCCGCTCGAAGGTCATCCACGCCGAGGGCGAACACCAGGCGGCCGGCAAGCGACGTGGATGTGATGGTGGTCGGGTCTCCTTCATTCGATTCGGTCGTGGAAGCTGTGTATGGAGCGCGTGACCGATTGCGCCGGGAAGTGAATCCGGTCGTAATGCCGACGAAGAGTTTCCGGTCGAAGCTGGCGAACCGCGAGCGTTTCGTGAGCCGGATAATGTCTGAGCCGAAAATCGTGCTGATGGGGGATCTCGATGAGCTTGGAAAATCTGCTCAAGATCGGGCAGCTTAAGACGCATCCGCCGGATCGCGATGAGATCCAGAGGCTTCTGGCTGCAGCGCAGCGCAACCTGGCGGACGCGCAGATTGCGGGCAACAGCGCGGAGACGCGTTTCGACGTCAGTTACAAGGCCATCATGCAGGCTGCACTGGCAGCCCTGATGGCAAACGGTTACCGGCCTGACACGAATCGGCCCGGTCACCACATGACCGTGATCCAGTCTCTCCCGCTGACCGTGGGGTTGAAGCCGGCGCGCGCGATGGTGCTGGATACGCTTCGACGGAAGCGCAATCTTTCCGACTATACCGGTGCGGGCATAGACGAC
>JAKEHA010000209.1 GCA_022615275.1 Candidatus Latescibacterota bacterium | reverse complement strand
TCACCCGGCTCGCTCCCCACCATCGCCGCCCGGCTCACCGTGAACTCCCCGCCCACCGCCTCCGGCACGATCCACTGCAGCTCCAGTCCCCGTTCCACCCATGCGTACGCGAAGCTCACCCCGCCCACCGGGGTGGGGACCGAGTAGCCCACGCGGCCGTTGTTGTGCAGGTTCGCGTGGAAGCGCGGCCATGGTGCGTTCGCTTCGTTCCACGTTCCCGTGAAATCCCACACGTACACCCCCTTGTCCCAGCCCGCCGCCACCAGATCCACCGACCCGTCCAGGTCCAGATCCGTGAGCGTGGGAACGCCGCGCATCGCATCGCCGGTCGAGAGCGGGAAGCCCGCCAGCACGATGCCGTTTCGATCCCAGCCCCAGATGTACTTCTCCTCCCCACCGAGCACGATGTCGCGGAAGCCGTCCCCGTCGACGTCGGCGATGATCGGCGACGACTCCGTGTATGCGGTCGTCGAGTACGTCACCGGGAATCCGGCGAGATCGGCACCCGTGTCCGAAAGGCCGTAGAGCTTCCCGTCCGAGCTGGGGATGAACGTCTCCAGCTTGGCGTCGCCGATGATGTTGGCCAAGGCCGGCGAGGGAGCGAAGAAGAGTCCATTGGGAATGGAGCGCGTCCACATCGTGGCCCCGGTGTGGTGGAGCGCGACCACGCTACCGCTGGCGATGTTGACCACGATCTCGAGGTCGCCGTTGTTGTCGATGTCGCCGATGGCGGGGCTGCCGGACACGTCGCCGCCAAACGACAGCGGGAAGCCGGGCAGGTTCGATCCGTCGTCGTTGAAGGCGTGCAGTTGGTCGGCCATCGTGCCGACCACGATCTCGTCCTTGTCGTCGCCGTCGAGGTCGGCGAGCGCGGGCGTGGGATAGTGGAACGGCACCGTGCCGGGCAGACGCTTGAGCACACCCTGCGTCAAGGGATTCGCGTCGCCGTCGATGTACTCGGACCCGTCGACGTTCCACGCATACACGACGCCGAGTTCGTCGATGGCGACGATCTCGTTGCCGTAGAACCCGTCCAAATCTCCCACCGCGATCCCCGCCCGAATGGTGTTCTCGACCGGGCGCGGCCACCCCGGCAGCACGTCCCCCGCCGCGTTGAACACGAACACCTGCTTGGTATCGCGCGAGGCCGCGACGATGTCGAGGCCGGGCACCTGGTCGACGGTGGCGAGCGCCACGTGCGACACGAAGTTCTGCCCCTGCGTGTTCAGGATGCCCCAGGTCAAGGCGCTGTTGTCGCCGTCGACCAACTCGAAGCCGTCGTGGTGCCACGCGTAGACGTAGTGGTCGCCAACGACGACCTCCAAATCGCCGTCGCCGTCGATGTCCCCCACCGCGGGCGACGACGCGGTCTCGTCCTCCATATGGATGGGCCAGCCCGCGAGCTGCGCGGGGTTGGTGCTGCCCGATTGCACGGGGGACGGAGCACTCTCGTTGCCCGACGCATCCACCGTGGTCGCGTGGTAGAAGTAATTCGTGGTGGCGCTCAAACCGGTGTTGACGAAGAGCGTGTGCGCCACCGGATCGACGTTGACCTTCGTGAACGGCCCCGCGACGTTGTTCGACCGGTACACGTTATAGAACGCCGCATCGATGCTGGGGCTGGCGTCGAACGTGACCCGGAGGCGATCGGCACCCAAGCTCGGGTCGACGACGAGGTTGATGGGCGATGCGGGCGGCCGCAACTCGAACGTATCGACGTAGGCGCGACCGTAGGAATCCACGATGGACAGGCGCAGCCGGTGCTCGGTCGCAACACTGGTCTCGGTCAAGATGAAACCACCCGTGTTCTCGGCTTCGGTCTGGCTCGCGAAGGCGGGATACGGATCGGTCCCGTCCGTGATCGTGAACCCGGCATCGAGGTCGGTCACGGTTCCGTTGCCCCCGGGATACGCGCCCGTCCCGAAATTCTTCACGCGATAGAACAGCCGGAATTGCTCTCCGGCCTCCACGACGCCGTTGCCGTTGCCGGTGGCGGTGTCGTCGATGCGCAGGTTCACCAGCGCGAGCGCCGGACTGCCGACTTCCTTCTTGAAGTCGTCGCGCCAGGTATGGACACCGTTGACGCGAATATGCGCGACGAACGCTGCCACCGCTTCGTCGGTCATGCTGCTGGCGAAGTCGACGCGGGGCCCGCTGGTCGCCACCACGGTGCCGCCGGCCGGGATCGACCCGCTGACGTTGGCCAGGCTGTCGATGACGGTGACGCCGGGCGTGGAGGAGCGGAAGCGCACGCTCAGCGTACCGCTCGTCGACGCAGTGCCGGTGTTCTGGATGGTCAGCGCAAAATCCACCCGCTCGCCGGCTTCGACGATATCGTTGTTGTTGCCGATGGTGCCGTTGACGTTGTCGTCGTCGATCGCAATGCTCGACACGCGACAGTATGCGCCCGTCCCGCCCACCGTGATGTCGCCCTCGTAGCGCTTGTAGTTCAGTCCGGTCACGACCACCTTGATGGTGCCGGCGCTCTCGGCGCGAAACGGCAGCGTGGCCTGCCCGCTCGCGTCGGTGATTCCAACTTCGTAGTCGTCTTCGTCCTTGGTCAGGCACACGCGGGCGCCTTCGACCGGAATCGCACTCTCGGTCACGGTGACCGTGATGTTGTTGGTGCCTTTGTTGATGCTGGCCACGTGATTCACCGAGAGGATGTCCACCGAATCGCTCCACAGCGGCATCTCGGGATCACCGAGCAGCGTGTACACGTAGTGCGTCCACAGATCGACACCGTCGCTCGCGAGCGCCAGCGGCGTGCGCGGCTCGCGCGAGCGTGCGAAGAGTTCGCCCAAGTTCGTCACGTTCTGGTCGAAGAGCAGGCGATAGAACTCTTCGATGTAGTACGTGGAGGCGTTCGGGAACGCACTGTCGTTGGCGCCCACCGCCGAGCAGGCGCCCCCGTTGGGGTTGCGCAAGAAGTGCTCGGCCAGGCAGTCGTAGGTGTAGGCCACCGCGGTGCAGTTGAGCATGTTCAGGTTGCACAGACGGCCGCCGTTGACGAGCGCGTCGGCGTCGCTGTTGACCAGGCTCGCGTCCCCCAGGGACATGTTGAAGCGGAAGCCGTGACCGATGTGAACCACGTGGTTCTGCCCCGCGTTGATCGAATCGATGGACGCCTGGCGGGACAGCGCCAGCGCGGGAGGCGGGCCCGGATACGACCCCGGCGTCTCGTACAAGGGTGCTATCTGGAGCGCCGGGTCGGTCATCCACGACTGGCGAATGTAGTCGAGTAGGTCGGCCCCGTTGAGCGAGATGGGATCGCCCGGGTCGTAATCGGCCGGGAACAGCACTTCGCCCAGGAGCAGGATCTTCTTGCCGTAGGTGCGAAACAGGGGCGTCTCGTAGTCCATCACCTTGCCGATGCACACGGCGACCTCGCTCGGGTTGCGCACGGGCAAGCGCCCCGTGTACACCTCGGAGTAGAGGTCCGCGGCGTCGACGCCGAACTCGCCGAAGATAGCGTCGTGGTCCGCGTTCCAGTCGCCGTCCAGGCAGCCGAGGTACATGTCGACGGGGAGGTCCTTGCCGCCGTCGTAGAAGGCGCTAAACGCGAAACGCGTGGGAATTACCTCCGTGTCGCCGCCGATCATCGCGTATGTGATGCCCCACTTCGCGTACGCTTCGATGATGAAGTTGCGCATGGTCTCGGGAAGATCCGACCCGTTGCGCGCGTTGGCGGCGATCCACTCGATCGTGCGGATCACGGTCGGCACCCCCTTGTCCGTCTTCCAGTCGGCCAGGGGCTGGAAGGACGCGGCCAGCGCGTCGGTGGTGATGATCAAATAGTCGACGGGGCTGCCTTCGAGCGACGGAAACGCCGTCGGCTGGAATCCGCCGCGCGGCTTGGGTACGACCACGCCCCCGAGCGAGTAGCCGTCGATCGCCTCCGGGTTGACGACGACGCCTTCGAGCCGCGCGCGCACGCCTTCGAGGAATCCCGCGCGGTAACGCTCGCGCGCGACCGGGGCTGCCTCCGCGGCGCGCGTGGCCACACGGACGTCGACGCGATCGAACACGAACAGTTCCCCGTCCCGCAGCTCGAACGGGTACACGGCAAAGCTCGCGATGGCGAACCCGTGCAGGTAACCAACGCCCAAGAGTCGCGCCCGGGCGTCGGGGAAAACGCGTTCACCGGAATATGCGGACGCGGGCCGTGCGATACCGCCTTCGCCGGTGAGGAAGGGCTCGGCCAGGAACGGGCGCACGCGGGTGGCGATGCGCCGCGGTTCCGTCGCGCCGACGACCAAGTCACCGGCGGTCGTCCCTTGCGGCAACAGCACGCGAACGACGCGATACGGGAGCTCCGGCCATCCGGGCTCGTGCAGCGCGTCCCAACCCGCGCCGTCCACCACGACGCGGTCGCCGGCGGCGGAAGCCACCACGCGCGACCGTTCGGGCGCGGTCACGGTGAAGGAGACGTCGGCGCCAGCGGCGTGCAACGGAACGCCGGCGATACAGGTAACCAGGAGAAAGAAACGGACGACGGAAGAGACGCGTGCGCGGCGTCGCGAAAACATGCGATGACCCTCCACGGCTGCGGCACCCCTCGACCCGTCACGACGGTGACGCGGCCCCAGGGCGATCACGATTCGGCACACTAGCGATTTCGATGAACGACTCGTGTCGGTAGCAGTTCGGTCGTGCGTGGCTCCAGCGGTTGTCTATACCCGAATCGTTGGGGGCCCAGACCTAGGCTCATCGAGGCCCGATGCAGGCCTCACTTGAAGAGGCCATGATCATAGACCAAGTGTGTCCCCGAAGTCAATGGGGAGTTGAAACCAGGGGCCGCCCGGGACCGCTGATGTGTCGAGGAGGGTCATGCGCCCCGAACGGCCCTGGTTTGCGTTACTTCAATAACACCATCTTGCGAACGTCCGAGAAACCCGGAGTCGTCATGCGATAGAAATAGACGCCCGATCCCACCGGCGAGCCCGCGTCATTGCGCCCGTCCCATTCCGCCACGTGCTTGCCCGCCGCCTGCGGCCCGCTCAAGAGCACCCGCACCTTCGCGCCCCGTACGTCGTACACCACCAGGCTCACGTCCGTCTTCCCGCCCGGCCCTGTCTCCGGCAGCCGGTACTCGATGCGCGTGGTCGGATTGAACGGGTTCGG
>JAKEHA010000208.1 GCA_022615275.1 Candidatus Latescibacterota bacterium | reverse complement strand
CTCGCGTCCGCGTCGCTCATGAGATCGGCGAGCGCCGCCGCGAGTGCAGGGGCGTCATCGACCCCGGCCGCCAGCCATCCGTTGGTACCGGGCACGATCAACTCGTTGACGCCCGGGCAGGCAGCGAAGCCGACCGACGGCAGCCCGTGCGCGAGCGCTTCCGCCAGCGCGTTGGGGAAACCCTCCCAGCGCGACGCGAGCGCGAACCCGTGCGCGCGTGCGTACTCGTTCTCGATGGCGACGACGGCGCCCGGCAGCGCGGCGCGACCTTCGAGCCCGCCGGCGCGAACCCGCGCCTCCAGCGCGGCCCGCTCGGGACCCTCGCCGACGATGCGCAGGCTCCAATCGGGGAAGCGCGCGGCCACCGACGCGAACGCGTCGAGGAGGACATCGAAGCGCTTCTGCTCCGAGAGACGCCCCACCGAAAGCAAGGTATGACGCTCCCCCGGGCGACCCGGCTCGGCGAGCGTGGTCGCCTTGCGCACCGCGTTGGGAATGACCGCGATGCGGTCGTGCAGGTGATGCGGGTAGCCGCGCCGGTACGACTCGAACTGCACGGCGATACCGCGACACAGACCGAAGAGCGCGAAGTAGACGCGCGCGGCCGGCGCGGACAAACGCATGCGGTACATCTCGGGAGCGTTGCGCTCGGCCGCCACGATGGGCACGCGCGCGAGCCGGTTGGCGGCGTAGATCGACTTGTCCGCTCCCATGACGAAGCCGACGAAGAGGTCCGGGTGCTCGCGGCGCAACAGGTGAAGCAGACGCACGGTGCGACGAAGCTTCGAGAAGACGCCCGCGCTCGCGTCGCCTCCCAGCCGGTGCCATTGCGCGCGGGGTGGCAGCGGATAGAACGACGGCGTGGCGGACGGCGCGTCCCAGCTCACCACGTGCACGTCGTGGCCGCGCGCGAGCATCGCTCCCGCGACGTCGAAGAGCATGCGCTCCGCGCCCCCCGAGCTTCCGCTCAGGGAAAAGAAATAGAACATGAGCTTCATATGTGCGTCATCGCGCAGGACCCGGGACCGCCGGCAAACGGCGCGCCACGTACACGTAGTTCAGTGCCCAAGTGCGCCGGGAGCCGCGCGCGTCCTTGCCCACGGTCGCGTAAACCGCGCCTTCCAGCCCGTGCAGCGCCCACAAGAGAGCGCGGGCCGGCAAGGAGAGGATGGGCACGATGCGTAGACGCTTCGCGATCCAGCGGTCGAAGGTATTCGCGTAGCGGTCGCCGAACACCGATAACATGTACCAGAACCCGCCCATCTCGTGGGCCTCGACGATCTCGAAGCCATGCCGGCGGCACATGGCCGCGAAGCCGTGCTCGGTGTAGCGAAAGAAATCGTACGGCGCGGCGTGGAGCGGAAACAGGAGCGGGAACGAAATGAAGAGGAGGCCCCCGGGTTTGAGCACGCGGTGCGCCTCGCGTAGGGCCTCCTCGGGGTCGGAGAGGTGCTCGATGACCTGGCTCGACAAGACCGCGTCCGCGACGCCGGCGCGCAGCGGGAGCGCGTCGGCGACGCCCATGATGTCGACCGCGTCCTCGCCGTAGAATCCGTTGTCGATATCGATTCCCACGTACGCGACCTCGAGGCTCGCCAGCGGACGGACGAAGGGCTTCGTGCCGCAGCCGACGTCGTACACGACGTCGCCCTTGCGAAGATGACGGCGCATACAGTCCTCGAGCACGCGGCGCACGTCGCGACGGAGGTTGATCGGGAACGTCGTCATCGCGGCGTCGCCTCGCCGCCGCCGGGGGGCAAATAGCGCCGTCGAATCACGAAGTCGACGATCGCGACCATGACCAGGCGATAGATCGCCGTCGAGATCACAGCGCCCATCAAGCCGAGCCACGGCACCAGGATGGCCGAAGCCGCGATGCGCGTCGTCGACATGACCAGATTCACCGTCAAAGGACCGCTCTTGTCCAGCTTTGACGACACGTAGCGGTAGCGCAGCGTCGCGACGTTCCCGATGGCGACGGTGCACATGAGCGCCTGCGCGTAGGGGATGGCTTCGCGATACGTCGCACCGAATACCAACGTCACCAACCACGGCAGAACGGTGAACGCCGCCGTCACGATGGTGGCACCGGCAGCGATACCCAGCAGGCGCAGCGACCGGTCCAACGCGTGGTCGTAGCGCGCGCGCCTGGCGAAGCGCGGCGCCAGCACGGCGGCGACGTCCTGCACCGCGTGCTTGGTCATCTCCGGGATGCGATCGGCCACGACGAGCACGGCCAGCGACGCGGGAGAGAGGAACGCGAACACGAGGACCTTGTCGATCTGGTTGGCCAGCGTGTTGAGTCCCGCGTAGAAGGTGGTGCGGGTGCCGTGGTTGAGAACACCGGCCTCGAACGGCGCGTCGCGCGGGATGCGTCGCAGCGCGCGCGCCGTCAGGTAGACGTTTGCGACCGACTGGACGCCCAGCAAGACCACCAGCGGCACCACGATGGCGCCGGGCCAGGTCACGACGGCGGCGATCATCAAGGCCGCGAGGACGACCGCCGTCGCTCCCTCCACCCGAAAGAAGCCGGCGAAGTCCTCGAACCCGGTGCGCAGCGACCTCCACTGCTCGAGCCCGTACGCGAACGGGAAGAGTGCCGCGGCCACCACGAACGCCCGCGGCAGCTCGCTGGCCGGACCCCGCGCGTTCCAGAACGCAAGCGCCAAGAGGACCGCGCTGCCGACGAAGCTCGCGCGGAACGCGAGTCGCACGGCGGGACGAAATGTCCCCAAGAACCCGCGCGCGATCGATTGCACCAGCGAGTTGTTGAGGCCGGGAAGGGCGCACACCGTAGCCAAGGCGACGCAGGTCAACACGAACTGGTACTGGCCGTACTGCGTGGTATCGAGCGCGCGTACCACGAAGTACAGCATCGCGAGGCGAAGCACGTGCTGCAGCGCGCGCAGCGCGAATAGAATGCCGGCGTTGCGCGCAACCGGGCGCAGCGACGCTTCGCGCGCCCGCTTCCACTTGCGGATTTCGCTGGGGAACACCCGAAACGGGCTGCACAGACACGCCAGCCCCAGATACGCGTAGCTTCGCAGCCGCTCCCCGCGCGCGTAGTGGAAGCGCGCGTGGGCGATGGCCAGCGACGCGAGGTAAACGCCGTGCGCGCGCAAATAGGCGCGGTATTTCCTTCGCAGCCGCAACACGGCAAGCAACGGGATCCGGCCCGACTTGTCCGCGGTGGGTGTTTTGCGCTGCGTGATCAATGACTCGTCGACGGCGATGAAATGACCGCCCGCGAGGCCGTGGCGCACCGCGAAATCCCACTCGGCCCCGCGCCGAAAGCTCTCGTCGAAGGGACCGACTTCGCGCAGCGTCGCCGTGCGCGCGAGCAGCGTGCAGCTGCCCATCTGGCCCCACACGAAGGCGGGCTCCTCGCGGTGCCACAGCAGAAAGTCGACCACGTCGGTGCCGTGGGGCTCCGGCGCCTTGCGTCCGATCGCGCGTACCGGCTCGGCCCGGACGCCCTCGTCGCCGACGATCACGTCGCGATTGGAATAGCACAGCACGCGGCGCGTCCCCGCGCTCTCTTCGTACTCAATCAGTCGCCGCCACTGGCGCGCGATGCGGTCCGGCCGGCTCACGTCGTCGTCGTCGAAGACGGCGACGAACTCGCCGCGCGCGGCCGCGACGATGGAATTGAGCGCCCCCGCGTAGCCGCGGTTGGAGTCGTGGCGCAAAACGCGCACGCGCGCGTCCCGCCGGGCGATCTCCTCGATCACGGCCGCCGAATCGTCCGACGACGCGTCGTCGGCGACGACGATCTCGAGATTCGGCCACTCTTGCGAGAGCGCG
>JAKEHA010000003.1 GCA_022615275.1 Candidatus Latescibacterota bacterium | reverse complement strand
TGCGCTCGAAGATGAGCACGTTGGCGTCGACCGACATACCGATGGTGAGGATCAAGCCGGCGACGCCGGGCAGGGTCAAGGTGGCGTGCAGGGTGGCGAGGATCGCCATTTCGATGACGAGGTTCAGCACCATGGCCACGCACGCCAGCACACCCGACCACCTGTAGTACATCACCATGAACGCGAGCGTCAAAATGAAGCCGATCAGCGCCGCGCGCGTTCCCGCTTCGACCGAGTCGCGGCCGAGCGACGGGCCCACGGTGCGCTCTTCGACGATCTCGAAGGGCGCCGGCAAGGCGCCCGCGCGCAACACGATGGCGAGGTCGCTGGCCTCTTCGTCGGTGTCCAGACCGGTGATGCGGCCTTCGCCGCCGGGAATCTTGCCCTGCACGACGGGCGCGGAGCGCACCTTGGAATCCAGCACGATGGCGATGCGGCGGCCGATGTTCTCGCCGGTGAAGCGCGAGAACACGATGGCGCCGTGCCGATTCAGGCGGAAGCCGACGTTGAGGCGGCTGGGGTCATCGGGGTCGGGACGCGTGGTGGCATCCACCAGCGAACTCCCGTCGAGGGTCGGGTTCTTCTCGACCAGATAGAGGATGCGGCCGTTGCCGCCTTCCTGCATCGGGCGCGGTTCGTGTCCCCACAGGAACGCCGAGTTGGACGGGACCGCGCGCTTGGCCTGCTCGGTCTTGAGCAATGCGTCGACGACTTCCATCTGGCGGTCGTCGATCACGACGCCGCCGTCGAACATGGTGAGCAAGTACGAGCTGAACGGACGGTCTTCGGAAGCTTGCGGGAGCGGGACGCTGCCCTCTTCGCCGAGCGGCATGGTGGGAAGCAGCGAGTCGACGTCGGTGCCCGCGGGCGTATGCGGCGCCTCGCCGGGCGCGTGGACGTGCGTGGTGTCGTCGGAGGCCTTCACCCCGGTCGTATCGACCACGGTGCCGGTGACGGTGACGCCGCGCAGGTTGCGATCGAGCGCCTGCAGCACGCGATTCATCTCGTCGGGCTCGCGCACCAGCCGGAACTCGAGCTGCGCGGTCTGTCCCAGAATACGGTGCGCGCGCTCGACGTCTTCCAGGCCGGGCAACTCGACGATGATGCGCTTGTCGCCCTGCTGCTGGATGGTCGGCTCGGACACGCCGAACTGGTCGATGCGGTTGCGATAGATCTTGATGGCGCGGTCCATCACGTCGCGGCGCGCGTTCTCGTCCAGCTTGGAGTCGTCGACTTCCATGACGAGGTGGACGCCGCCCTGGAGGTCCAGACCGAGCTTGAGTGCTTTCTCGGTGTACTGGTCGCGCTGCTCGCTGGTCAGGCGCGCGCGGTCGTCGTCGGTCATCGAGTAGTAGCGGTAGCTCGGAAAGAGCGCCCATACGCTCCACACCAAGACGGCGAAGATGACCACCAGTTTCCAACGGATCTTCATCGATACCCCTAAGAAACGAGAGTCCTGCCAGGCGCGGGATCAACCCGGTCGCGCTGGTCTGTTCCGGAGAACGGGCGCCCGTAGTTCCTAACGAAGAATTCATTCGGAGGGCGTTTTGGCCGGAAATAAGGGGGGATTATACACGACACCGGGGCCCCGTCAACCGGCGACTTTGCAACGCTGCCCGACGGGTCCTCTCGCCCGCTAGACCCGCCCCAGGAGATGCAGCATGTCGCGGACGGCGCGGTCCATGCCCACCATGATGGCCCGGGCCATGATGGAGTGGCCGATGTTCACCTCTTCGAGGTCCGGGACCGTGAGCAACGGCGAGATGTTGTGGTAGTCGAGGCCGTGGCCGGCGTGGACGCGCATGCCGAGGTGGCGAATCGCTTCGGCGGCTTCCTTGAGCTTTTTCAGCTCCGCGTCGCGGCGGCCCCGGGGCGCGTTGGCGTAGGCACCCGTGTGCATCTCGACGGCGTCGAAGCGGAAGCGGGCGGCTTCGTTGATTTGCCGCAGGTCGGGGTCGAGAAACGCGGTCACGTGGATGTCGGCGTCCTTCAAGGTGGCCACCATCTCGCCCAGGCTGGGGCTGGCGTCGACCAGGTTCAAACCGCCTTCGGTGGTGATCTCTTCGCGGCGCTCGGGGACGATGCAGACCGCGTCGGGCCGGAGTGCCAGTGCGATCTCCTGCATCTCCGCGGTGGCCGCCATCTCGAGGTTGAGTGCCGTGCGCACCACTTCGCGGATCAAGCGCACGTCGCGGTTCTGGATGTGGCGGCGGTCTTCGCGCAGATGGACCGTAATCTGATCGGCGCCCGCCATCTCGGCCGCCACCGCGGCCGCGACCGGCTCGGGCTCGACGGCCTTGCGCACCTGGCGCAAGGTCGCGACGTGGTCGATGTTGACTCCCAGCCGAACGAAGGTCTTGCCCATCATGGCGTCTCCGATTCGATCAAGTCGCAGAGCGAAACCAACTCGATGTCCGTGGTGAGCAGGTACGATTCGAAGGCGCGCAGCGCTTCGAGCGTCCACGGGTGCGGGTGCCCGATGCCGATCGCGACGCCGTTCTTGCGCGCGGTCTCCGCCAGCGCGCGCAGCTGCGTCTCCACGTCGTCGCGGCGGTCGGTGGCGTCGTCGATGAACCCACCGTTGGCCGCGGCGCGAAGCCCCGCTTCGATCGCCACATTATAGGCGACGGATTCCGGCGAAGTCAAAGAATCGAGGAAGAAGACGTCGTAGTCGCCGAGTACGCGGCATACCGCGCGCATCACGCGCACATCGGCGGTCGCGCGCGAGCCCTGGTGGTTGTTGACCCCCTCGACCCCCGGCAGGCTCTCCATGTACTCGCCCACCAGCGACGCGATCTCGGCGTCGCTCATGTCGACCGTGACCGGCTCCAGGTCCTCCGGGTAGCGCTTGCCCGCCTCCATGGGCAGATGCAGGAGGACGCAGCGCCCGCTGCGTTTGGCCAGCCGCAGCACGTCGGCCGAATGGCGGAGTTGCGGCAGAATCGATATCGTCACCGGCATCTCCAGCTCGAGCATCTCGCGCGCGATGCCGCCGTCGGTGTAGCCCAAGTCGTCGACGACGATGGCGATCCGGGGCGTGCGCGGCGGGGGCCCCTGCTTCGCCAGCACGTCGGGCACCAAGCGCCGGATGGTGAGGCGGTGCGTGTCGCGCGTCTTGGTGCCCACGTGAAACAGGAGCGTGCGGCCGTTGTCGATCTCTTCGCTCGTGCGTACGACGGCGCCGATGCCGCGCGCCGCCTCGGTTAGCGCGACGTTAATCAGCAAGAGGTCGGTGCGCTCGTCGCACGGGAGGTCCCAGTGAATGGCGCCGCTTCCCGTCTGCGTGCGCAGATGCCGGCGCAGCCCGCTCGCCACCAGCGAGCGCTTGAGCGTCACCCCGACTTCTTTCTGCACGCGCGGAAGCGCACTCTCGACCCCATGGTCGACGAGGAAGATCGCGCCGCGCGTGGTCTGCAGAAACTTGACGCCCGCGAGACCCGCGAGCGCGAGAACGACGAGCAGGCCAACGACGCCCTTCACGCGCCGGGGAGCGCGTACGTCTCTGCTGGAATTATTGCGGGTGCGCGGCATGACGGTGTGGCCGCGCGGAGACTATCGGCGGGTGTGAGGCGGCGTCAAGGTCGGGCTAACGATAGAGGGCCTTCACAGAGCCCCAGGTGGCTGCGACGGCGGCCGAAGGCGAAGACCCTCGCAGATAGGACCCCAGATCTCTCCACTCGACGAGCTGCCATCCGCTTCCTGAAGGGCGAACCGTGAACTGCGCCTTCGAGCCGGGTGCCGAGATGTACGTGATGTCTGGTTCGAATTCAAAAACGAACGAGTAGAAGACAGTCGTCGTGTACCACGTCTCCGTCGGAAAGTCCTCGGGAATGAGCTCGACCCACTGTATCGTGTCCGGGTTGTACTGCAGGTCGACCAGAATCGAAGTGCAAACGGGATCCAAGGGCGGAGGCGGCTGCTGGTGCGACGAGAGCCACCTGGTCGTTGCCGAGAGCTCGCTCGCGCGATCCCACTGGGCCGGGATCGCCCCGCCGACATCACCGGGCGCGAAGAAGAACGTGAAATTGGCGTTTAGGAGCAAACCGAACACGTCGGGCCGGCGCTCGTTGTAGGCGCTCTCGATGTTGTTCAGCACTGCTTCCTTCGACGTGAGCGGTTCGAACCCGGTGTCCAGAAACAACGACTTCATGGCCCCCCAGGTCGTTTCGCTGACACTTGTCGTCGCGTTCAATCTGACCGGTACGTCGTCTCTCCATTCGACGAGACGCCACTCCGCCCCGTTCGCGGTCCCAATCTCCCGAACGGCGAATTTGGCCTGTGAACCCGGGTACGCGACGTACGTCTCATCGGGTTCGACCTCGAGGGTGAACGTGTAGAACACCGTCGCCGTGTACCACGTCTCCGCGGCAGCTTGAGCGGTAAAGTGGGTGACCGGCTCCCACACGGTTTCGTCGTCGAACTGAATGTCGAGACGAATCGAACGAACGACGGGGCCGGTCGTGCTCGTGTCTGACTTGAAGAGGCTGGTCGTCGCCTGCATCTCGTCGGCGCGATCCCACTGCCCGGGAAGTCCCGGTCTGACGTCGCCGGGACGTAGGACGAACGTGAAATCCTCGTCCAGGAGCTCATCGATCTTGTCGGCGTTGCGCGTCGTCCAACTGACCTCGATGTTGTTCAGCACGGCTTCGCGCGTGGTGAGGGCTTGGAACGTTTGCGCACTTTGGTTGTTCTGCGGCTGCGCGGGATCGTCCTCGCACGCGGGCACGAGCGCAAGCGCGAACAGCACGATCAAGATGACGGAAAACGATTTCATCAGTCGCGGTAGAGGACTTTGACCCCACCCCAGGTGGTCGTTCCCGACGCGCTTCCTTCGTCCTTGGGCTTTCCGCTGTAGAGATACTTGATGCTCCCCCACGGCTTCTCCTGGCTCGCCGCGGATGACGCCGCGCTGATCGCGTCGTTCCCTAGGTCATACCACTCGACCAACCGCCACTCTCCACCTTCGATCTGCCGGACGACGAACTGCGCCTGGGCGCCCGGCGGTGCGATGAATGTCATATCCGGCTCCATCTCGAAGGTGAACCGGTAGAACACGGTCGTCGAGTACGAGACTTCACCGAATGCGGTCGCGGGACCCGGCAGTTCCGTCCATATCACCTCGTCGTTGTCGAGGTCGACGTGCACGCTCGTGCAAACCGGTCCGCGCGGAGTCGGAGACGTATTCGACGTCATGAGACCCGCCGTGGCGGTCAGCTCCGACGCTCGATCCCACGATGGCGGCAACCCACCATCGACGTCCCTTGGCGAGAAATAGAACGTGAAGTTGTCGTCCAGGAGCTCGTCGATCTTGCCGGCGTTGCGCTGGGTCCAACCAACCTCGAGGTTGTTCAGGACCGCTTCGCGCGTGGTGAGGGCTTGGTACGCCGATGTGTTGCTCTGAGGTGCAGCGGGATCGTCTTCGCACGCCAGCACGAATGCGAGCGCGAGGAGCAGAGCCAACTTACAGGCGAGCGTCTTCAACTAATTGCCCAGATCGCGGAACTCGACCAGTTCCCAATGCAGATCCTGGTCCGTTCCCGTGTTTCGGACCGTGAACTGCGCCCTCGCGCCCGGCTGCGCGATGAAGGTGTCGTCCGGCTCCATTTCGAACGTGAAGGTATAGAAGACCGTGGTCGTGTACCACGTCTCGCTCGGAAAGTCCTCGGGAATTATTTCGACCCACTGCATCGTGTCCGGGTCGTATTGCAGGTCCAATCGAATGTCCCGGCATACAGGGTCCACGGGCGGTTCGCCCTGCGCGTTCGAATCGAACAACCTGCCCGTCGCGTTTACTTCTTCAGTACGATCCCACTGCGCTGGAATCTCTCCGCCCACGTCGCCGGGTGCGAAAAAGAAGGTGAAGTCCGTGTTGAGCAGCTCATCGTAAGTCGCCTTCACGCGGCGCTCGTAGGCGTACTCGATATTATTCAACACGTGCCACTTCTCGGTGAGATCTTTGATCTCCAGCGGCGGTCCCGGAGGCGGGTCGTCACCGGGCGGGTCCTCCTTGGGGTCCAGGAGGCACGAGGACAAGAACAAGGCCGTGACCATCAGCCCGCAGAGCATCAAACTACGCTTCAACATCGCTGCAGATCCTTTCCGCGAGTCGTTGTCGCTGAAGAGCAACGTGAATCATACACCAACAACAGCCATAACGTCAAGATTCATAACAGGTTAATACGTATCCCAGGCTACCGAATCACTACCCGTCGTCTCTCTACGCGCCCAGTCGTAACCTCAACGTTCCCTTGAGAAACCCCCACGTGGACAGGTCCGGGACGGTCTCGACCTCGTCCCAGAATGTCAGACGCCAGTTGCCGCCCTCGTTGCGGACGTCGAATTGGGCGACGCCTCCGTACTGCGTGGTATCTCCCGGTGTCGCCACGTTGACCACGGTCAAGAGGTACTCGACGCGGTACCGCACGAAGGTGGTCTGGTTGATCAAAATCGACGGCGAGAACTCGACCGCCAGGGTCTGCGCGTCGGAGAGCATGAGCGAAAACACGTCCAGCTCCACGGTCTTGTTCCAGTTCTCGTAGACCGGGGCTCCGCCCCAGGTCTGATCCAGCGAATCGTCTTGCGTCGGCGAGAAAACGAAGCGCTCGCTGATGACGCGCTCGTAGGCCGCGTCCTGCTCGCTCTCCAGCGCGCACGTGATGGCCTCGAAGACGGCGTTGGAAACGTCGAGGGCGATGGCGCTGCACGCGTCGCCGCCGGGCGTCGGTTCATCGGGTTCGCGCGTGTCGAACAGGCACCCCGAGAGCGCGAGCGCCATTGTGCATGCCACGACGGCTTGATGCGTTCGTCTCCTCATGCGTGCCCCTAGAACGGGTAGGTGAACTCCGAACGCATGTCCCAATACTCCTTTTCGGCGTCCGAGCCGAACCTGGAGGAGCGCCGGACGCGCGCCAGCGAGAACTTGAGTGTGCGGCCGTTCCCGAACTCGTAGTCGCCGCGCGTCCCCACCACGATCTGCCCGTCGGTCGTCACCGTCTTGGTGTCCGAGAACAGCGACCGGTCCTCGAAGCGGCTGTACCGCTGCTCCGCGAAGATACCGAGCGACTGCCGCAACTGCGGGTCGCTGGGACGCTTCTGCACGACGCGCGACATCAGCCGGTAGTCGAGCCGAAGATTGACGCGATCCCGCCGGTCCTCGCCCTGCACCGAAAGCTCTTCCTCGCCCGTGACCTCGTCCGGCAGATACGATCCGTTGTCGTGGAAGTTGAAGCCGTAGTCGAAAATGAACGTAACGTGCTTCGTCGGCCGGAAATCGAACTTGTTGGTAAAAATCAAATTTCGATCGAGAAAGTTGTCGGTGGGTGTGAACACGAAGTCCGTGTACTCGATAGCGATACCGTAGGACTGGCTCACGCTGAACATCTCGTCAAACACATACGTGAACGCCGGCCGCAGCTCGTAGAGCTCGCGCGTGCGATTGTTGGAGGACTGGCTGGCGTCGATGTTGATGAACTCGGAGGCCGAGTAGGCGACGCTGATGTTCGCGCTGAACTTCTTGAACGGCGTAGAACCCAATCGCAAATTGACGCTGGTGTCGACCTGGTCGCGGTCGCGCGGGTTGGCTTCGGTGTCGAGATACTCCGAGCGCGTCAGCATGGTCGACCCCGCCAGCTCCAGCGACATCCCCGACTTGAAGCGATGCGACAAGGCGAGCGCGGCCTTCATGCGCGTGTCGTCGTAGCTGCTCACCGAGAGCGGCCCGAAGTCGCGGAGCGTCTTGCTGTTCTCGAGCGTCACGATGGCCTTGGTCCGCCACGGGGCGGTGTACTCCACCGTGCCTCGCAACCCGTCCCCGACCGTGTTGCTGTAACGCGTCTCTTGAATCTCATAGTCGTAGAGCTGGCTGTCGTGAAAGCCGGAAACCCTGACGGCGAATCCGCGCCACACCCGGGCGTTCAAGGAGAGCGTGGTCGCGCGCGAGCTGCGGTGCTCGGTCTCCTCGAACACGTTCTCAACGCCGCCCTGCTGCCCGCCGAGCGACCCCTGCGCCTGGTCGGCCCACGTGCGCGCGCCCTCGTAATAGACGTACCTCGCGTCGACGAAGATGCTGTCGCCGATCTCCGCGACGAAGCCCGTCATCAAGGAGTCCTCGCTCGAGCCCAGCCCGTCGTATTCCGAGAGCGTGGTGGTGGACTTGTCCCACGTCTCGCGGTGGCCGCCGCGCCCGATAAAATTGATACCGCCGCTGCGGAAGCTGGCGGCCAGCCCGCCGAAGCCGCCCGCGGCCAGCGTCTCGTCGTTCTTGTACGTCCTCTCGCCTTGCACGGCCGCGCCGTTGACCAGTGCGTCGAGGCGTACGCTTCTCACGAACGTCGAATGCAGCCGGTACTCCCGTTTGTATCCGCCGCTCGCGTTGAACGACTGGTCGTTGAAGACGTAGTCCTGCACCGCCCCGCCGGGGATGATCGAGCGGTTGAACACGCGGCTGTCGACGAAACTGATCGACGCGCTCGTGAACACGTCGAGCTGGTGCGCTACGGTGGCGGTGAGCTGCTTGTTCTGATCCTGCTTGTCCTGCAGGCGATAGTGCTTCTCGTCCGCGGAGACGCTGAAATTGAACATCGAGCCGAAGGGCGTCGTCATATTGGTTTGAAAGACGTTTCTCATACCGACGCTCGAGACGTCACCGGTCACCTGATTGATGTACGTGGGCGTGAAGCGAATGCCGATGCGCGATTCGGACAGGGTATCGGGGAGTGCCAAGTTGCCCTGCGCGGCCTGGCGCGTCAGGTCGTACAGCGGCGAGCCGGTCTGCGCGGTATCGGGCGGCGCCGACTCTTGCGCGCGCGCGGGGTCGGGTGACGCGCTCGACGCCGCCACCGCCACCGCCATTGCCATCATGCTGCGCCGAATCCGCACCAAGCCCCCGTCTCACGAAGCGCGAACCGCGGACACCGAGCGCGACAAGCGAAGGAACGCTTCCTTCGGCAAGGCTTCGGGCCGCGCCTGCAAATCGACCCCGGTCTCCGCGCCCACGCGCGCCAGGTCGCCCTCCGACAAGGAGTAGAACGCGCGCAGCGTGTTGTAGACCGTCTTGCGTCGCTGCTGAAACACGTTCTTCACGAGCGCGATGAAGGGACGCATCTCGTCCTCGGTAAACAGCGGGTGCGCCAGCGGTCGAAACGACAGCACGATCGATGCCACCTTGGGCGGCGGAAAGAACGCGCCCGCCGCCACCTTGGTCACCACGTCGATCTCGTACAGGCTCTGCAGCACGACACTCGGGATGCCGTAGGTGCGGCTCCCGGGCCGCGACGCGATGCGGTCGCCCACCTCGCGCTGCATCATCACGACCGCGCGCGCGATCGCGTCGTACTCGTCGACGAGGAAATCGAACAGCACGTCCCTCGTCAGGTGGTACGGAATGTTGCCGATCAGCACGCATCGTTCCAATCCCCGCTCCCGTAGGAGCTCGGCCAGCGAGATCTTCGTGAAATCGCCGGCGACCACGTCGATACCCGGCCGGCCCGCGAACTCCGCGGTCAATTCCGCGACCAGCTCGCGATCCAGTTCGATCGCGACCAGGCGCGCGCCGCGCTCGGCGATCAGCCGCGTCAGCACGCCCCGGCCGGGACCTAGCTCCACGACGAAATCGTTCGGGCCGATACCGGCGGCGGCGACGATCTTCGCGGCGGTGCCGCGGTCGTGAAGGAAGTTCTGGCCGAAGCGCTTCTTGGGGCGAAAGCGGCCGTCTTTCAAAGGACTACTCGTTAGATTCGCGCGAACTTCGCGCGGTCGCCAGGGGGATGACGAACGATCGATAGCAGAAGTAAGAGAGGAACCTCCTGGTCGCGCCTTCGGGGACGGGGCGCGAGATTGAGGCCTAGTATAGCCGCTTTCTCCAGGGGGCGTCAAGGCGGTTTCAGGCCGCCAGCTCTTGGATCCTCGGCAAGAGCGAGGGGATCTTGTCCTCGTAGCTGTCCAGCTTGACCCCGAACGTCGTGACGAAGGGGGCCGGGTCGCACACGCTGTCCTCGAGGAGCATGTACAACTCGTCCATGGTCAACGGGAAAGACCGGAAGCGCTGCGCGAACTTGACCATGGGCTTGGCGAAGCGCGACGAGACCGACATCGTGTTGGGCCAGACACCGTAGTGGCGCGCGATCCTGTACATGATGTCGACGAAGGCGTGCCGCTCGGGACCGCCGATCTCGAACACCTTGCCCTGCGTCTCCGGCATCGTGAGAGTGCGCGCCATGGGACCGACTACATTACGGTGCGCGACGGGCTGGATCAGGGCCTTGCCACCGTCGATGACGGGGACGATAGGGCGGTGCACGAGGTCCGCGATCAACGGGTGGAACTCGTCGCCGGGGCCGAAGATCACCGAGGGGCGAAAGATGGTCCAGCGCATGCCCGACTTCTTGACGATCTCCTCGGACTCGAACTTGGTGCGGTGATACCCCGAGGGGGCGTCCGCGCGCGTGCCGAGGCTGCTCATGAGGACCACGCGCTCGACGCCGTTGCGGCGCGCCGCGTCGACGGCGGCGTAGGTCGCTTCGGTGTGGAGCGCTTCGTAGGTGATGCCCTGCTGCGGAATCTCGCGGCGGATGCCGACCATGTGCACGAGCGCGTTGCAGTCCTGGGTGGCGCGCAGGCACGCCTGGCTGTCGAGCACGTCGCCCACCACGACCTCGATGCCTTCGCGCGCGTCGATCTTGGACGTGCTTTGGGGGCGTGCGAGCACGCGCACGTCGTGGCCGAGGGCCCGCAACTCGCGCCGGACACCCGACCCCACGAAACCGGTGGCACCCGTCAGCAGGATCTTCATCGCGCTTCGCTTCCTCCCCCGCAGATCGGGCACTCGCCGACCTCGCGGGCATAATAAACGCGGCACTCGTCGCACTTCAGCATGTCGTCGCCGGCTTCGCCGCCGTCGAGCGAGGCCCAGGCTTCGTCCTTCTCGGCGATGGGAACGTACAATTCCACGGTGCCCTCGTCGGTCTCCACCGCGATCGAGGGCACCGCGTGGTCGTCGAGAAAATAGCGCACGCTATTGACGGGGCCTTCGGTGGCGTACAACGCCACCAGTTCCCACTCGCCCTCGTCGTCGAGGCCTTCGTGGTTCGAGCAGATCACCGTGTTGAACAAAGGCGAGAAGCACTCGCTGCACACGGGATCGGCGCATACGCCGCAGGTCCCGACGAGCGTCCCGTCGGAATGATCACATTTCATTTACACCCTCACGAACGATACATCCGAATGTCGTATACGGCGCCCAATTCGCGCGTGAACTCGCGGCACGGCTCCGGTTCGAAGCCGGGCACCGCGACGAACTCGCACACGGTCTCGATGCCCGACGCCGCCGAGCACCGCACGAAATCCTTGATCGAAGCCCACCCTTCGTTTCCCACCGCGGGATACGCCAGCTCGTCGTGCGCGCGCGCGGAGGCACCGAACAGAACCACGTTCACTTCGTCGACGATGCCCTTCAGTTCCCGGGTGACGTCGCGTCCGGCCGCGAGGTTCGCGAGCCCCGCCGTGTTGACCCGCACGCGCCAGCCGCGCTCCTTCGCGCGCGCCGCCAAGGCGAGCACGTGCTCGATTCGCTCCAGGGGATCCGTGAAGCCGGTGATGATCGCTTCGCTGACGCCTTCGGTCGGGACGGCGTCGAGGTCGGCGGGGTCGGCCGCGGCGGCCTGAATATACGCGGCGGCTTCGATCCTGTAAACGGGCCTCGGCAGCGCTTCCGGCGACAGTCCGAAGACGGCCAGGGTGTTCTCGGTGGTGGCCCGGTCGATCTCGGCCGGCGACAACCCTTTGCTGCGCGCGACCGTCCGCGCCACGTGGGTGACGAAGGAGGGCTCGTTGCGCTTGCCGCGCCACGGATGCGGTGTCAGATAGGGCGAATCCGTCTCGAGCACGAGGCGCTCGAGAGGGATGGCCGCCACCGTCTCGCCCAGGCGCGCGTTGCGGTACGTCACCACCCCGCCGATGCCGACGTGGAAGCCCATCTCGGACACGCGGCGCGCCTCGGCTTCGCCGGCCGAGAAGGCGTGGAAGATGCCGCGGTACGTGCCGCCTTCCGACTCGAGGACGTCGAGCACCTCGTTGAAGGCGTCGCGGCAGTGAATCACGATCGGTTTGTCGCGCTCGCGCGCGAGCTTGATCATGCGGCGGAAGGTCTCGATCTGGACTTCCCGCGGGGCCAGGTTGCGGTAGAAATCGAGGCCGATCTCGCCCACCGCGACGACGCGCGGATGGTCGAGCGCGTGGAGCACCTGGGCCTCCAACTCGTCGTCGAGCGCGGCCGCGTCGTGCGGGTGCACGCCGGCAGCGCCGAACACGAAGGGATAGCGCTCGACCAGCTCGAGGGTCTCGCGCAGCGACTCGCGGTCGTAGCCGATGTTCACGAACCCGATCACACCGTCGGAGACCGCGCGCGCAATGGCGGCCTCGCGGTCGTCCTCGAAGTGTTGGAGGTTCAAATGACAGTGCGAGTCGATCATTGTTAGCTCGCCTTCTGCGCGTCGATGTCGATGCGTGGGAATAGTACCGCTGATGTTCCGACGCGCTTCCAGTTCGCATCGCCGGCTTGGTGCGCTTCGTCCAGCCCAAACTCCGGCACGAGGCCCAATTGCGCTCGCATGGCGAGCGCCTTCTCCGGCATGAATGGCTGGCACAAGACTGAACACACCCGCAGAACCTCGAGCAGCGACCGAAGCGTGACACCGAGGGCGGGCGTGTCGCCCGCCTTGGATTGCGCCCACGGCTTGCGCTCCTCGACGAATCGATTGGCGTCCTGCACGGCGCGCCACAGGGCCGCGAGAGCGCGGTCGAAGGCGAGCGCGTCCATCTCACGGCGATAGTCTTCAATCACGTCGTGCGTCAAACGCGCGGTCTCCTTGGCCGCCTCGGCGGAGTACGCCGGCACCGCGCCATCGAAGTAGCGTCCCGTCATCGAAAGCGAGCGCGAGAAGAGATTGCCCAGCTCGTTGGCCAGCTCCGCGTTGTAGCGCGTGACGAACAGCTCGACGGTGAAGTCGCCGTCGCGGTCGAACGCGATCTCGCGCAGGAGCAAGTAGCGCAGCGCGTCCGCCCCGAAGAAGTTCGCCAGGTTGATCGGGTCGACGATGTTGCCCAGGGTTTTGCTCATCTTCTCGCCGCGATTGTATACGAATCCGTGCCCGAAGACGCTCTTGGGCAATTCGACGCCCGCGGCCATCAGCATCGCGGGCCAGATCAGGCAATGGAAGCGCGTGATGTCCTTGCCGATGACGTGGACGTCGGCCGGCCAGTATTTCTCGAACAGCTTGGCCGTATCGCCGCCCGACTCGCCGGCCTCACCGTACCCAATCGCCGATATATAATTGATCAGCGCGTCGAACCAGACGTAGACCACCTGGTCGGGCGCGATCGGGAGCGGAACACCCCAGGTCTTCCCCGCGCGCGAGACACTCACGTCCTCCAGGCCCGACTCGATCACGTTCAGGATCTCGTTCTTGCGGACCTCCGGACGGATGAAGTCCTGATTAGCGAGGATGTGCGACTTCAAACGATCCGAGAACTTCGAGAGCGCGAAAAAGTAGTTGCTCTCCTCGATGAACTTGGGGACCGTGAGATGGCGCGGACACTTGCCGTCGATCAGGTCCTTCTCGACTTTGAACTCTTCGCATCCCTCGCAGTACAGACCGCTGTACTTCCCCTCGTAGATGAATCCGTTCTTGTGGATGGTCTCGAAGAGCTTCGCCACCGCGCGCTTGTGGCGCGCGTCCGTGGTGCGAATGAACTGATCGTACGAGATGTGGAGCGTCTTCCACGTGTTCTCGAATACCGGCGCCATCTCGTCCGTGTACGCCTGCGGATCCTTGCCCAGGTTGCGCGCCTCGCGCTCGACGTTGGTCGAGTGCTCGTCGGTCCCCATCAGGAAATAGGTGTCGAAGCCCGCGAGGCGCTTGTAGCGCGCGAGGCAATCGGCTCCGATCTTCTCGTACGCCGTGCCCAGGTGCGGGCGCGCGTTGACGTAGTCGATCGCGGTGGTGACGTAGAAGGTGGTCATCTGGGATTCGCTGGCGAAAAATGACGCTAGAATGTAGCATTCGGGCTCCGCGCTCGCAAGCGCGGTCCCGGCTCGGGAATCCCCAAGGAGAGATCGCAGGTATGGATTGGCTCACCGACCCGCAGGTGTGGGTGTCGCTCGCGACCCTGACCGCGCTCGAAATCGTCCTCGGTATCGACAACATCATCTTCATCGCCATCCTGTCGATGAAGCTCCCGGCGCACCAGCAGGACCGCGCTCGCTTCGTGGGGCTGGCCATCGCGATGATCACGCGCGTCGGGCTCTTGTTTTCGCTGACGTGGATGATGAAGCTCACCAGCCCTCTATTCGGGGTCTTCGGCAAGGACTTCTCGGGCCGTGACTTGATCCTGATCGGGGGCGGCCTCTTCCTGCTGGCCAAGAGCACGCTCGAGATTCACGAGAAGCTCGAGGGACACGAAGAGGAGCACAAGGCGAGCCTCAAACGGGCGACCTTCGGCTTCGTCATCGTACAGATCGTCCTGCTCGACATCGTGTTTTCGCTCGACTCGGTGATCACGGCTATCGGCCTCTCCGAGCACTTGCCGGTGATGGTAGCCGCCGTCGTCATCGCGGTCATCTTCATGATGGCGTTCGCGAAGGGAATCAGCACTTTCGTCGATCGCCACCCCACCATCCGCATGCTCGCGCTGAGCTTCTTGATCCTGATCGGCGTCTCGCTGGTGGGCGAGGGCTTCCACTTCCACATCCCGAAGGGCTACATCTACTTCGCGATGGCGTTCTCGGTGTTGGTGGAGATGCTGAACCTGCGCCTGCGCAAGGTGAGCGAGCCCGTGACGCTGCACGGCAACATCGAAGCCGAGAAGCGCGCGGCGCAAGCGGGCGCGCCGATGGAGCCGTCCGAAGACGCCTAGTGCTTGCAGGTGCGGCGCACCGGCAGGTCAGCGCGGTCGCGGTGTGAGCGACGGTTCGTCTTCCGTCTTCTTGCGCGTGAGTTTGGCGGCGATGAAGCCGGAGAGCCAGCCGACTACGAACACGATGACGACCAGCAGGAGCTGCGAGACCTCATAGTGCCAATTCAGGAAGTTGAACGTCACCGGCTGCGCGTTCTGAATCATCACGATCAGCAGGAACGCAAAGAGCAGCACGACGACGATGGTTCGGAGCGTTCGCATCGACTACCTCCCGTATTTCGTCACGCAATCTTGTCCGGCCCGATGAGTCCGCCGGAGAGAATGCACTGCATGGCTTCTTCCACCGTCCAGCCCGGGTCGCGCGTGTCGGCCTCGCGCATGAAATAGACGAAGCCCGACGTCGGGTTGGGCGGCGTGGGCACGTAGACCTTGAGCAATTCTTCGCCGTCTTTCTCCGAGAGGACGCTTCCCGTCACGAATCCCACCTGCCAGGTGTCGGGCGCGGCGTACGGAACCAGAATCGGCCTGCGGAAGATCTGCTTCTCCGGCAGCGACAGTGTCCCCGAGAGCTGCTTGCCGATTCGATAGGCCGTATTAATGATGGGAATGCGCTCGGTCAGACTTTCGATGCCTTCCAACAGTTGACGGCCGAAGAAGTTGCTCACGATCAGCCCGCAGAGGTACAGGATCACGAGCAACAGGACGATGCCCATGCCCGGGAAGCTGAGCCCGAAGGTTTTTTCGACCAGCACGAGCAAGCGGCGATCGATGAATCCGTAGAGCAGATAGACCGCAAAGGCGGGCAGCGCGATCGGAATCAGCGCGAGGGTGCCGCGTATAACGAACCGCCGCACGTGCGCGAACACGCGGTTCATGGGCGCTTTGGGTTTGGGAGCGGGAGCGTCTTTCTTCTTGCGCGCGCGTCGGGGGGACTTGGCCATCGGGTTCACTCTACCAAATCCGCGCCGCGGGTGTTAACGTCTTCTGCCTATGCCCGTCGTTTGGCAGTGGGTAATCTTCCACGTCTTCCTGGCCATCGCGCTGTGGATCGATCTCGGCGTGGTCCACAAGCGCCCGGAGACCGTCACCACCCGGCGTGCGCTCAGCTGGGTCGCGGTGTGGATGGCCCTCGCGTTGGTCTTCTGCGCCGGCATCTACACGGTCGACGGCAAGGAAGACGCGCTCCTGTTTCTGACCGGCTACCTGGTCGAACAGTCCTTGAGCGTCGACAACCTGTTCGTGTTCTGGGTCATCTTCCAGTACTTCCACGTCCCCCGTAAGCTCGAACATCGCATTCTGTTCTGGGGCATCGTGGGCGCGCTCGTGTTCCGCTTGTCGTTCATCCTGGCCGGTGTGGCGCTGCTCGAGCGCTTTCATTGGTTGATCTATGTGCTGGGCGCGTTTCTCGTCGTCACCGCGGCGCGCCTGATGTTCGCCAAGGACCGCCAAGTCCATCCCGAGAAGAATCCCGTGTTCAAGTTCCTGAAGCCCTTCATGGGCACGCAGTCCTACGACTCGGGGAAGTTCTTCATGCGCAAGAGCGGGAAACTGCTCCTCACTCCCGCGATGGTGGTGCTGCTCGTCATCGAGACGACCGATATCGTGTTCGCCGTGGATTCGATCCCGGCCATCCTGGCCATCACCACCGACCCGTTCCTCGTGTACACGTCCAACGCATTCGCAATCCTCGGGCTGCGCTCGCTCTACTCCGCGATCGGCAAGCTCATCCATACCTTCGAGTTCCTGCACCACGGGCTGGCGGTGATCCTCGGATTCATCGGCGTGAAGATGCTGATCTCGCACTGGCACAAGATGCCGTCGGGTGTGACGCTGATCGTCGTGCTCACGGTGCTGACGTCGACGGTGGTGTCGTCGATCTGGCTGCGAAAGATCAAGGAGTCGCGGAAGAGAGCCTCTTGAGCTTCAGGAACAACTCGGCGAGCGCGCCGTCGATGTTGGCGTTGGCGAGAAAAACCTGCGCGCGCGTCTCCAGGACGGATTCAACGGCGCGCGGGAGCTTAGCACTCCCCCAGGCCGCACCCACGCGCTCGATGTCCTTGGCCACGTCCGAGTTGACGTAGAGCGACGCGTCCCCCGTCATCGCGTCGCGGAAGATCACCGCCATCTCGTCCAAAACGCGCGCGACACTCTCGCGATTGGCGCCGCGCGCGCCGATCAGCGCCTGTGACAACGCCCACGATTCCTTCTCCTTCACCAATCCCACGACCAACCCAAGCGCAGTGTCGCGCTCCGCGAAATCCGCGGAATCGAGCAGCGCGCACGCGCGCGTGATCGATCCCTGCGCCAGCGCCGCGGCGCGCTTGGCCGTCTGGGGGTCGGCCTCGTAATAGGAAATCAGAACCTTCTCCAAGACCGTCCGCTTGACCGGGAAGAAGCGCACGCGCTGGCAACGCGAGCGAATCGTGTAGAGCAGGCTCTCCGCGTTGGGTGTGACGAAGACGATGGCTGCGTGCACAGGCGGTTCTTCGACCAGTTTGAGCAGTGCGTTCTGCGCCTCTTCGCGCATGGCGTGCGCGTCCACGAAGATGAAGACGTGGTAGCGCGCATCGAAGGGTTTCGTGAACGCGCGTTGTATCACCGCGCGCGCGCGCGCGACACGGATGCTGGTCTTCTTGCTAAAGGTCGGCCTGGCGAAGATGTCGGCGCGTTTCTCTTCGAGAGTCTTCGCGATGTCGGCGACGTCGCCCTCGTCGTCCTCGTTCGAGCCCTGCGTAGGCGTCGGATAGATCAAGTGGATGCCGGGGTGCTCCAGGATCGACGCGTGCAGACACGACGCGCACTTGGGTCCATCGAGGCGGCACACCTCGTTCTTCTCGCACTGGAGCGCACGCGCGAACTCGATCGCCGTGAATTCTTTTCCAGTTCCTTCGGGTCCGTCGAACAATAGCTGCGGAATCGCGCCGCGCCTTATCGAATGGAGGTACGCCGATGCCTGGGGCTGCTCGAGGTCGAGGGCGGGGAGGGGACGCGGGTCTTGGGGTGCACGCGGCGGCATGCCGGCGAGTATAGTCGTTCTCGGTCGTTTCTGTCAGGCGGCTCGCTACGAACCCTGCTTCTTCCCCAGCCACTCGGCCGGGTTCATCGCGAGCCGGCCGCGGCGGACTTCGAAGTGGCAGACGTAGCCTTCCAGCGATCCGGTGTCGCCGACTTCCGCGATCGCCTGGCCGCGTCCCACCTTCTGTCCTTGCGCCACCATGGTGGTGGCGACGTGCGCGTAGAGCGTGTAAAAACCGCCGCCGTGGTTCAAGATCACGCACTTCCCGAAGGCGTCGATCCAATCGACGAACTCGACCACACCCGTCGCGACCGCGACGATGGGTGCGCCCGCCGGCGCCCGAATGTCGACGCCGTTGTTCATGGTGACGGTTCCGTACTTAGGATGCGTGTGCTTGCCGAAGCCGCGAATGATCTTCCCCGCGACCGGCCACAGCAAGCGCCCCTTCATCGCGGCGAATTCACCGGTGGGCGGCAGGTCTTTGCCGGCGGTGCCGCGCGCGATGATGTCGTCGATCAGTGCCTGCAACTCGGCCTGCGCGGCTTCTAGGTCCTCGATCGCTTTGGCGTGCTTCGATTTCTCGCTGCGGATCCCGGCCAGCACGGTCTGTCTCTGCTTCTTCGAGTATTGGAGTTGTTGCGTCTCGCGCTCGCGCGCCTCGCGCAGCTCCCACACTTC
>JAKEHA010000207.1 GCA_022615275.1 Candidatus Latescibacterota bacterium | reverse complement strand
GCACGCGGCTGGCGGCGAAGGCGAGCCCCATCGCGGCCGCCATGATGATGGCGCTCAAGGTCGTCGGGTGGCCGGTGGCGGTCTTGAGCATGTTCGAGAGGAGAGCGGGATGGTGGTACTTGCCCTCGACGAACGCGACCTGCCACAGCTGCGCGCTCGAGAACGTTTTCTGATAGACCGACATGCGCGATCGGGCCGGCTCCGCGATCGCTTCGCGCGCGTGGTCCAGCCCCATCTTGGACGCGCGCGAGAGCGCGCGCGACGATTCGCCCATCAATAGAGTCTTGATGTAGGCCTGCGCGAGGTTGTACTGGCTCACCGCGTCGGACGAGTCGACTTCCTCCGCCTTGCGGTATCCCTCCAGCGCCTTGTTGAACTGTCCGTTCTGGTAGTAGACGTTGCCCAAGTTGACGTACGCGATCGCGGAGTTCTTGTTGATCGAGATCGCGCGCAGGAAGTTCGCAGCCGCGCCCTCGGAGTCGCCGTCGCGCATGGCCAGCATACCCAGCGCGGTGTAGCGGTCGTCGTCGATGGCGGGGTCGCTGACCGGGGCCGCGGCGATGGCCCGCGCGAGGGCGTCGTTGGCGGGTGATTCGTTGGCGCGCGCGATCAACGACGTCAGCGAGTGCGGGTCGGCCACGACGGACAGGCGGTCGACCAGGGGCGAAAGACCGGTGAACGCGGCGAACACGCCCGCCATGACCATCGAGAGCACGCGCTCGCGCCTGTGCATGAAGGGCCAGGTGAGAACCAAGATCAGCGCCACCGCCGATGTGTAACCCGGGAGCAGCGCGAAGGGTGCCAGCAGCAAGAGAGCCGCGGCCACGCGGCCGCCGGTGGCGTTGAACTTGTTGCGCGCCGATTCCGCGATACGGTGCGCGATGAAGGGGAAGTAGCGAACCGCGAGCGCGATCCACACGATCGCGGACGCGAGCAGCAGAACCAGCGTTGATCCCACCACCGCGTTCAACACGAACGAGCGCTGGCCGTCGAAGGTCTTGAGCTGCACCAGGACGCCTTCGACCATGTAATAGACGGCGTCCGGGCTGAAGCGCGTCGCGTGAATGCGAGCGAGCGTGAAGTACGCGTCGCTGTAGCGGGGTGCCAGCGAGAGCGCGGTGCGCAGCCGCTTCTCCGCGCGTTCGTGGTCGCCCTTCGCGATCGCCGCCAGCGCCTGGCGGTATTCCACTTGCGCGGCGACGGGCATGGTGACCGCGCCCCGGCGCAACAGTGCCTCTTCGTACGCCACGAGGTGGCGGGCAAAATCTGCCGGGGGTGTCACGACCGGGGGCGTTTCGACGACGGCCGGGGTTGCTTGCGTGTCCACCGGCGCCGGTTCGAGATTGATCGGCTGGCCTGCGACGGTTTCGACGCGCGCGGGCGCGGGCTTGGATACCGAGTCGGCCGGCTGCGAACCGCCGGCGAAGAAGGCGTCCAAGTCGGCCGGGTTGAAGGTGGTGTCCACGGGTGCCCCTTGCGCGCGAGCAATGCACGCGGACGCGACCAGAATCGCGACCCAGATGCAGAATGCAACCACGTCCTGGCGGCGCAGGCCCATCGGGCCGGCCCCGTTACCTAGCCGGAGGTGTGTGTTCATCGTTGGTTTCGTCTGTCTTCCAGACCCCGCACCGCGCCCTCGCGGTGCTCTAAGTTCTTGGGTTCCAAGGCAATCGGCAAGAAGCGTGCCGACGTTTGGGCGCTTTCCGGGCGCCCTAAGCGTGCTACGATGAGGCTCGAACGGAGGTCGAGCCCCCGCGACCATGCTCGTGTCTGTCAGCAAGAAGAAGGCGGCCGCGTACGTCGTCGTGGCGATCGCCTGGGCGTGGGTAATCGCGAGCGTGTGGCGCGGTCCCGTCCAGTATCAATTCGACTTCAAGTCGTATTACTACGCGGTGAAACTCTTCGACGCGGGAGGGAGCCCGTACGACATCACCACGCTCCGCGAGTTCGGCGGTAGTCCCAACCTGCTCGGGTTCTATTACCCGCTGTCCACGTTGAGCCTACTGCGGCCGCTCGGCGACCTGGATTACGTCAGCGCGCATCGCGTGTGGATCGCGCTCAAAGCGATCGCGCTCGTGATGCTGCTCGTGATCTGGAAACGCTGCTTTCTCCCCGCTTCGGGTTGGTTGCTCCCCGTGGTTACGCTGCTCGCGTTTCACGCCGCCACGCCGTGGGACGTCAAGATGGGCAACGTGACGGTCTTCGAACAGGTCTCGTTGTGGGCGGGGTTCGCGTTTCTCATGCGCGCACGAACGACCGCGTTCGTGGTATGCGTCGTGCTCGCGAGCCTCGCCAAGCTGTTGCCGATCGTGTTTCTGTTGCTCTTGTTCCTGCCCGCGCTACGATCGCGCGCCAGCACGGTGCGCGCGCTCTCCGGCGCCGCCGTGTTCGCGGGGGTGACACTGCTCCCGTTCCTCGCGCACCCGGATCTCTTCGACGGGTATCTGCGCGGCCTCACCAACCAGCACCCGCCGTTCAAAGTCAACCCATCGGTGATGGGGATCGTCGACGAGTTGGGGCGTCATCGCGCGACCGCGTTTCTCGCGGTCGGAGGCATGCGACTCGTGCCGATCGCAGCGTACTACGCGCTCTTGCTGCTCGTGAGTTGGAGGCTTCTCACGCGTGTCGCAGCGTCGCGGAACGTGCGCGGCATCGTCCTGGTCGCCGCGCTCTTCTACGCGCTGGCGGCACCGCGGCTGATCATCTATTCGTGCATGATCGCGATCGTGCCCGTGCTCGCACTCCTCGTTCCGAACGCGGGCAAGTCGAAGCTCGGCGAATACGCGCTCCTCGCCGCGTTGTGCGTCGGCGGGCTGGCTATCTTGCCCGTCCCGGCGGGGACGATCGCGAGCGACGCAACCCCCCTCTTGCTCCTGTGGGGATGCTGGCTGGCCCTGGTGACGCTGGAGCGACGCGGCGCGCTGGCGGGCGTGTAACCCGCTGCGGGGTTTCCCGTTGGTGCCGGGCGTGCTAAACTGCCGCCCATGTCGCAATCTCATTTCGTCTACATCAAGGACCTTCGTGCCCACGCCGGAAAGCCCGTCGAGCTGCGCGGCTGGGTGTACAACACGCGCTCCGGCGGGAAGATTCGCTTCCTCATTCTGCGCGACGGGAGCGGGTATCTCCAGTGCGTCGCGAGTGCCGCGGACGTGTCCGCCGAGGATTTCGAGACTCTCGGCGCGCTCACGCAGGAATCCAGCGTGATCGTGACCGGCGTTCCGCGCGAAGACAAGCGCGCGCCCGGCGGCGTCGAGCTCACACTCAAGTCCGTGCGCGAAGTGCAGCACGCGGAGGGTTTCCCGATCACACCCAAGGAGCACTCGTCGGCGTTCTTGCTCGATCACCGGCATCTCTGGCTGCGAAGCCGGAAGCAGCACGTCGTGCTACTCGTGCGGCACCACACCATCGCGGCCATTCGCGACTATTTGAACTCGCATGGGTTCGTGAACCTCGACACGCCCATTTTTACTCCCAACGCATGCGAGGGAACGAGCACGTTGTTCGAGACCGACTACTTCGGCGACAAGGCATACCTATCGCAGAGCGGGCAGTTGTACAATGAAGCCACCGCGGCCGCGTTCGGGAAGGTGTACTGCTTCGGGCCCACGTTTCGCGCCGAGAAGTCGAAGACGCGGCGCCATCTCACCGAGTTCTGGATGGTGGAGCCCGAGGTGGCGTTCATGGAACTGCCCGAGCTGATGGAGCTCGAAGAGGACTTCTTCTGCTACATCATCGGGCGCGTGCTGGAGACTTGTGGCACGGAAATCCGTGAAATCCTCGAAAGGGACACGTCGAAGCTCGAAGCGGTGAAGAAGCCTTTCCCGCGCATCCATTATAAGGAGGCCGCCAAGTTCCTCCTCGAGAAGGGGGTGCCGTTCGAAGTGGGCGGCGACTTCGGCGGAACCGACGAGACCGTGCTGACCGAGTCACAGACCTCGCCCATCTTCGTGCACCACTTTCCGACGCAGATCAAGGCGTTCTACATGGAGCCCGATCCCACGGAGCCCGAGTATTGTCTCTCGGTCGACATGCTGGCGCCGGAAGGGTACGGAGAAGTGATCGGCGGGGGACAGCGCACGGCGAATCTGGATCTATTGGAGCAGAGAATCAAGGAACACAACCTCCCGCGCGCGGCCTACGAGTGGTATCTCGATCTGCGCAAGTACGGGACCTTCCCACACTCCGGCTTCGGCTTGGGCGTCGAGCGGACGGTGGCGTACTTGTGCGGTCTCTCGCACCTGCGCGAGGCGATTCCATTCCCGAGGATGTTGAATCGACTGAGTCCGTAGCGGCGCGCGTCACGGTAGCGGGCCGTTGTCTCCGCGATAGAAGCGATACATTCCCTCCATCGCGATCTTCGCGAGCTCGGGCCGGGGCGCATCCGCCTTCTTCTCGATGTTCCACAGCTTGTACTTCTGCACATACATCGGGAACACCGAGAACACGTCGTCGCCCATGACGATGGCGTGGTTGACGTAGCTCGTCACCACCATGGGGCGCTCGCCCGCGAGCGGGCCGAAGAGGTTGCGGCCGTTGCTGTAGGCGTCGACGTCCTCGCCGCAGCCCAGCGCTTCGATCAGAAGCGTGGGCGGGAGGTCGACGTGGGCCGTCGCCTCGGTGACTTCGCGCGGCGCGGTGCCCGGCACGTAGACGATCATCGGCACGCGCGTCTGGTATCCGGTAAAGTTGCCCGTGTGGCCCCAGTAGTTGGCGCGATTGTCGTTGAACTCTTCGCCGTGATCGGACGTGATGACGACAATCGTATTCTCCAGCGCTCCCGACGCCTCCATTCGATCCAGCAGGTCGCCCACCAAGCCGTCCACGTAGTAGATCGAGTTGCGGTAGTCGTTCAAGAAGGCCGCGGGGTCGCGCTTCTGATTGGCCGTCGCGAGGTTCAGCTTGTGGGCGGGAAGGAATCGCGCCCCGTCCTTCGGGTAGCAGTAACTGAAGTGGGTCGACTTGTAGAACGCGAAGCCGAAGAACGGTCTTCCCGCCGCCCGCTGCGCTTCGACGAACGCGAACAACTTCTCCGTCAGGTCGCGGTCCTTTTCGTCGGCGCTCGATCCCGCGAAGGTCTCTTCGACGTGGATGTCCCGAAACACCGTGTCCTTGATCTTGTGGCGGTCGAAATGCGAGTCGGCGAAGATGCCGAAGCCGTAACCGTTCGCTTCCAGCGCGTCGATCAAGACCGGGTTGTCGATGTCGGTGGCGTTGGCCTTGACGGCGGTCCAGTACGTGGGATGAATGCCGTAGAAGAGCGAGAACACCCCGCCCGGGGTGCTGTTGCCGGAGCTGAAGTGGTTCAGGAAGAGCGACGATCGCTTGGAGAACGCGTGCATGCGCGGCGACACGGTTTCGTTCATCGAATCGAAGCGCCAGCTCTCCAGGACGATCAGCAAGACGTCGAGCTGCTTGTTCGTCGTCCGGGCGTCGCACGGTACCTCGCGGAGCGGATACTTTAGAGAAGCCGGCGAGCCGTGTCCCGCGTAGGCCGGCGTCTCCGTGATCATGGGCAGGAGGTGCGCGTACTTCACCGCATCCGAGTGCGAGGTGATCGGGAAGTAGAACGGCAGTTGCGGCGTGATGTTGGTCACGCGCGTGTCGTTCATCTCGTAGCCGACGATGTGCATGGCCTGGCTCAAGAAGTAGGCCGTGACCGCGACCGTGAACACGTTGGCGGTGAGCAATCCCCGCTTGGGAATGCGCTGCGCGAGGCGGAACAGGAGCCACTCGAGGGCGGCCACCGCGATCAGGACCACGACCGCGGTGGAGACGATCTGCGGCGTGATCCCGATACCGCGGAAGGACGTGACCGAAGCCAGGTACTCCAGCCAGAACGCGTCCACGTGGTAGCGGAAGACGCTGTACACGACCCCGTCGAGAATGAGGTAGTAGACGGCGAGCCCCATTAACGCACCGCACAGCGCGACCGCCACCCGCGGCGCGAACGACGTGATCCCAAACAGGAGCGTGGTCAGAACCAGAAACAGGAGCAGGTAGTAGCCGACCAGTACCGAGCCTGCATAGAGCCCCGCGAGACTCGCGAAGCTCACACCGTCGAGGTAGCGCGTGAGTGCCAGCAAGACGATGGGCAGATTCAAAGCCAGCGCGGCGATCACCTGATAATAGGCGTCGCGTCGGGCGGCGAACCATGCCGGCCAGGGGTCACGGAGGTGGAGGAGTCGGTGCATAAGAACTTTACCGGATTCCGGAGCAGGGGGTATTGTATCGGGGCGGGCGGTTGGGGGCAATAGGTTGTGCGGGGCCGCGGGTTCGACGACGCATAAAAATGACAGAGGAGAGCGTCATGAAGCGCTTTTTTGCGGTCTTGGCAGTCTTGGCGGTCGCGGTTTCCGGGTGCGTCGTCTCCGAGCCCGCCCAACAGCTACACGATCGCGCTCGTGACGGCGTCGCTCAGTTGGACTGGGGACGACCCGGACGCGATCGACGAGATCTACGACGTGTACTTCGGGACGACGAATCCGTCGCCGTTCGTGGGAACGGTCACCGAGGAGCGCTACTACTATAGCAATCTCCCGTTCACGACCACGTTCTACTGGCGGATCGAGGCGCGCGACGCGCACGGTGCGGCGACGTGGGGTCCCACGTGGATGTTCATGCGCGGGCGCTATCTCTTCTGCCCCAACGGCAGCCACATGGCGATGTACGACGACCAGGCGAGGTACATGGACGGTGTCATCCGCTTCATCTACGAGGTGGACGCGGGGACCATGACGCCGCCCAAGAAATAGTTCCGGTGGCCGCCCCGCATCATCGGGTGTATCGTACCCTCCGAACCAAGGGAGGCGTGATCATGCCGTTGTTGTACGGGCGAGCCCCCAGATCTCCGACCTACCGCGTCGTATACGTGACGTTCGTCTTCACGGCGGCCACCGCCTCCTTCGCGCAACAATCATTCGCGCAGAATGCACCACCCGATGCTCCCTCCGCCCCGCGACCCAACGACGGCACCTCCCAACAAGCGATCACCTTGACCATGACGTGGGAGGGTGGCGATCCCGACGGCGACGCTGTCACGTACGACGTCTACCTCGGGACCGAAGCCGATCCCCCCCTGGTTGCGAGCGGTATCACCGCCCATTCCTATCAAGGGGCGCTGCTCGAGTTCGCCACCAGTTATTGGTGGCGCGTCGTCGCGCGCGATCAATTCGGACTCGAGACGTCCGGTCCGGTGTGGTCGTTCGCTACCCGGGAGAATGCATCGCCCATTCCACCGTTCGATCCCAATCCACCGAACCTGTCGGTGGCCGGACCGGCCGTCACCCTCGCCTGGCGATCGGGCGATCCCGACCTGCAGCCCGTCACCTACCGGCTCTTCTTCGGCACGACCAATCCGCCGCCCACGCTCGCGGTCGACCTCACCGAGCGCACGTACCCGATCGATGGGTTGCAACCGAACACCACCTACTACTGGCGCGTGGTGGCGTCCGACGGCGAGTTCACGAGTAGCAGCCTGATTTGGCGGTTCTACGTCCTCGAGGTTCCCGTCTTGATCTCGAGGTTCGACGCGACCCAGGCGGGTGACGGTATCGAGGTGACGTGGGAGTTCTCGAGTGACGAACCGGTCGAGTCGGCGACACTCTATCGTCGCACGATGAATGAGACCCTTCCGGTGCCGATTGCAACCGTCGCCGCCGACGTGCGCTCGTTTCGCGACGAGACGGTCGCGCCGGGGAAGACCTACCACTACGAGCTGGTGGTGCGAACCGTCGGCGACGATTTGTATCGCTCACCGATCGCGACCGTGACCGTGAGCGCGCCCACACTGGTGCTGCGGCAGAATCACCCCAACCCGTTCAATCCGCGAACCACCATCTCGTACGACCTGCCCCTCGCCGACGCCTCGCAATGGGTGCGGCTCTCGATACGCGACGTCGGCGGCCGCGCAGTGCGAACGCTGGTGAACGAGGTGCAGCCGGGCGGTTCGCACACGGTTGTGTGGGAGGGGCGGGACGACCGCGGCGAAACGGTCTCGAGCGGCGTCTACATCTATATGCTGGACGTGAACGGCGAGCGGAGGACGCGCAAACTGGTTCTCCTCAAGTAGCTTACCCCAATCTGGAACATTGCCGCACTCCGTGCTAGCATGCCCGGCATGCAACTCACACGACGGTCCCTTCTCGGTTACGTGCTCCTCGGTGGTGGCGTGCTCCTCGCCGGGTGCGGATTGAATTCGCAAGGCGAGCGCATGAAACGGAAGGGGAGAGTCCTCCTCGATCGGATTCCCTCGGCACCGCCGGGTCTCGAGGATGCGATCCAATTTCCGTTGATCGAGGCGCTCCACGGCCGGCGCGCGCGCCGCTTCTCGCTGGGCGCGTCGATCGCGGACGGCCCGCTCGCGTTCATGTCGGCGCACGCTCCCATGCCGCTCGACGACCTCGAGCAGATGATGGTGCTGACGGCGGTCGCGGGGAACACGGGCTGGTTCTACCTGCACCCGTACAACAAGCACTACCTCCCGAACATTCCCAACTACGCGGTGGGTGCGGGCGGGCGCACGTTCCCGTCGGCCGCGGG
>JAKEHA010000206.1 GCA_022615275.1 Candidatus Latescibacterota bacterium | reverse complement strand
GGATGGGGTCGTCGATGACCTGGCCTTCCAGGGCCGCCTCGAGCCCTTCGTCGCCGTGCTCGTCGGCGACTTCTTCCAGCTCCGTGTCGCCCTGGTAGAGGTCGTCCTCCTCGGCCAGCGGCGCGTCTTGGTCGGCCGGCTCGCGGGCTTCCAGCGGCTCGCGGGCGATATCGGCCTCAAGTCGCAGGGGGCGCGGCGACGGCTTGCGCAGGGAGGGCGCGGGCGGATGGCCGTTGCGCTTCTTGGGGGCGGGGCTCACGGGGGCTCTCCGGTTGCCTGGGTGCGGGTGCGGGGGCGGGGCTCCTCCTCGACCGACTGCACTGGTCGCAGGAGGCCGGTCTGGAGTCGCTCTATCTACTCACCACCGATGCCGCGCGCTTCTTCCACCGGCACGGATTCCGCGCCCTCGCGCGCGAGGAAGCGCCCTCGGAGATTCGGGCTTCGCGCGAGTTCTCGCAGATGTGTCCATCGACCGCGCGCCTGATGCGCTTCGAAGGCAACGCGGCGGCGGCGGCGTCCGATATGGCGCCCGACGACGGCGAAGGGATTCGCGCGGTGGTCCGCGAGCACTACGCGAAGGCGGCGCGCGACGCGGCCGGTGGATCGACCGCGTGCTGCGGCAGCGACTGCGGATGCAGCGACCCGGTGACGCGCGACCTCTACGACGCGTCACAGACCGAAGGGTTGCCGGAGACGGCGGTGCTGGCGTCGCTCGGGTGCGGAAACCCCACTCTGCTGGCCGAACTGCGCGAGGGCGAGACCGTGCTCGACCTGGGTTCGGGCGGCGGCATCGACGTGTTGCTGTCGGCGCGGCGCGTGGGACCGACCGGTTTCGCGTACGGCATCGACATGACCGATGAAATGCTCGCGCTCGCGCGCGAGAACCAGCGCAAAGCCGGCGCTACCAACGTCGAGTTTCGCAAGGGCGAGATCGAAGCGATCCCGCTCCCGGCCGCGGCGGTAGACGTGATCATCTCGAATTGCGTGATCAATCTATCCGCGGACAAGCGGCGCGTGCTCGCGGAAGCGTATCGGGTTCTGAAGCCGGGCGGGCGCTTCGCGGTGAGCGACATCGTGGTGCGGCGCGAGATTCCGGAGGCGATTCGCCGCGACGCGGAGCTGTGGGCCGGGTGCGTCGCGGGGGCGCTCGAGGAGTGGACCTACCGTGGTCTCCTTCGTGAAGTCGGTTTCACCGACATCGAAGTGGTACCGACGCGTGTCTACAGCGGAGACGACGCGCGCGAGATCGCGTCGGGCGCCGGTCTCGATGCGGACACCGTGGCAGTTCTGGACGGCGCCTTCATGAGCGCGTTCGTGCGCGCGAACAAGCCGCTCGATGGGGGGAAGTGACGATGCGAGTCTGCCGTTGCGCGGCCATTCCCGTACCGGCACCGCACGCGTGCACCCCTTCGTGTGGGCAATCTTTAACCAAATTGAAGGAAGGAGGTGTCGTAATGAAGACGATTCCGACGAGCGGTTGTTGCGGCGGCGGTTGCTGCGGCGGCGGAGACTAATCGACCACGTCTCGAGCGGGCGGGCCGGTACAACGTCGGCTCGCCCGCTTCATTCCACCTCTCCCTGAATGAACCATCCCATGCGACGCCGGTCGTAGTAGGTCCACAGTGCGCGTCCGTTCGAGGTGCGCACGAAGTAGTATTCGCGCTGCACTTCGCGCGCCCACCATCCCCCCGCGACGATGTAGGGGCCGAAGGTCTCGCGCACCGTGCCTTCGTCGATGTGCTTCAAGAGTTCCGCTTCCGCGTCGCGATGGTGCGCGGGCGAGAAGGGGATGGGCCGCGCGTAGATGCGCCGCACGAGCGGAGGCTGGCGCACCGCGCGCGGCTGCGCGGTCTCGAGCGACGTCACCGGCTCCCAATCGAAGCGCGCTTCGGGCAGGTGGCCTTCGCGCAGGACGGCCCGAACCACCGCGCCCGTTCCCAGTTCCGCGCGCACGCGGGCCAGCGCGCGCGCGGCGACGGCCGGGTCGCGGCGGGGTTTCTTATCGAAGAGATCCGCTTGCGAGTGCGATGCGGACACGCCGTCCATCTCGACGTGCACGCCGGTGACGCCGCGGGCCCGCGCGCGTTGGTTGCGATCCGCGAGCACGCCGGTCAAACGCAGTCTCACCAGCTCGACGATCTGCGCGAGATCGAGGGTCGGCGAAGCCGGCTCCAAGCGCTCCGCGGTCTTGCCGCCGTCGTCGAACTCGAGTTGGAGGGCGACCGCGCGCAGCACCTCGCCGCGCTCGTCGAGCGCGCGCGCCAGTCCCTGGATGCTGCGATCGATCACCGCCATCAATCGTTCGAGATCGGCTTCCGCGTAGTCGAGGTGCACCGTCGAGGCCACCGGTTCGCGCGCGGGGCGCGGCTGCAGCGGGGTGGAGAGCTCACCGCTCGCGACCTGGTGCACGCGATGTGCCTCGGCGCCGAAGCGGGTACGAATGCCGTTGGCGGGAAGGGCGAGAAACTCACCCAGCGTGGCCACGCCGAGTTTGGCGAGCGTGTCGCGCACGTTTGGGTCGATCCCGAGCCGGTCGAGTGGGACGAGCGCCGCGCGCTCTCGCTCGCCTGCTTCGGTGTCGAGGACCTCGGCGCGCGCCTTCGGGTCCGAGCGCGCCAGCGCGTAGGTGCCGAAGCGCGAAAACCCCACCACCACCGAAGCGGAAAAGCCCACGCGTGCGACCTCGCGCTCCACCCACGCCGCCCACTTGCAGAGCGACGGATAGAGCAGCGATAACCCCGACGCGCCCAGCCAGAACACGCCCGGCTCCGCGTCGGAGGGCTCGACGTCGGGCGTGTAGAAGCGAAGCGCCTCGGTCAGCGAGTCGATCGCGTGCTGGATCTCGGCCGCGGGGACTTCGCCCGCGTGCAGGTCGGGGGAAAGCGAAAGGGCGGCCGCGTAACGGAGACCGGGAAGGACGCGACACGCCCTCGCGCGTTCGTTGGACCACAGAATGACGCCTTGCGCGACGTCGCGGTCGACCACTGCGACGGGGTGTTCACTCCAGCTCGTGTGCTTACGTAACAGAAGCTGGAGCGGGAACTCCGGAAGGCACACACACGCGATGCGCATTGCTATTCGCGCTCACGGGTCCTGTCGCTTCGCCACCCCGCGGGCCTATCGCCCGCGGGGGCCCCGACTCAGCGCCACCCGTGAGCGCTCTCACTATCGGCCGGGCAAGGAGCTCACGAAGCCCACGCTGCGGTCGATCCATTGCTTCAACGCCGATTCGGACGCGTAGCCTTCGCGCGCGACGTAGACGAAGCCGGGCAGTGGGCGGCCGGTGAAGTCCATCGGGTGTGCGTGCGGCTCGCGCAGCGCCTCGTCGTAGGCGTTCGGGCCGACGCGCACCACCAGCTTTTCGTCGAAGATGCCGCAGCACATGTTGCCCTCGAGCAGAAATGCCACCCCGCCGATAATTTGACGTTCGGACACACCGGGGGTGCCGTCGAGAGCATTGCGAATCTTGCGTGCGGTCATGTCGTTGAAGGGGGTCATGGGTGTTCCTTTCTATCTCAATGCAATCCTTCCGGTCCGCGGCAGACGCCGGCGTGAAACCAGCCGGGGCCGCGGCGCTTGTCCTTGATCACGTGGATTTCCCACGCGAAGTGATCGAAAGCGTGTTTCTCCGAGGTGGTCTCGCCGCGGATCGACACCAGCGATCCGATCGACAAGGCGTCGCTCCTCTTGCGCGTCAAGCAGACGACGGCGGTACTGTGCGCGTTGGCCAGCCCGGAGAGACGGCTCTGCGCCGACATGGGGAGGTTCGCGTCGTGCGAGAGGTCCATGACCACGAGCCCGAAACCGCCCGAGCGCAGCAGGTGATCCGCGGCGCGCGCGGCCTTCGAGGTGGCGTCGGTGCGCACGACGATCAATCCGTTCAAGTCGACCCCCGACGCGGCGACGTCGGGGGGATAGAAGCTCGACCCGCCCGCTTCGATCCACGCGGCGGGTTCGGCACTGCGCTGTGCTTCTAGAATGAGCGACGTCGCCGCCGTGAGCGACGCCCCGGCCGCTTCGCACGACACCTCCACCAT
>JAKEHA010000205.1 GCA_022615275.1 Candidatus Latescibacterota bacterium | reverse complement strand
CGTCGTCGGCCACTTCGCGCAGCTTGTACCAGTAGGTCCGGTTGGCGGCGATGGACTCGTCGCGGTATTCGTAGCTTCCGCCGCTCGTCGAACCGCTCGAGAGCACCATCTCCTTGGTAATGACGTCGTAGCGGCCCTGCTCGGCGTCCGAGCGCACCACGTCGAAGCCCTGCATCCCCACCTCGAGGCTCGTCTCCCAGCGCAGCACCGCGTTGCCGTCTTCCAGGGTCACGTCGAACGACTGCATCCGCGTCGGCAGCGGCATGTCGATCGAGAACGGCACCTCGCTGCTCCCGACCTTGAACCCGAGCCACAGCAAGGTGATGCGCAGGCGCGCGTTGGGGTAGTACCCGGCCGGAACGTTCCACACGTAATCGCCGTCGTTGTTGACGTGGTTGGCGATCAGGATCCAGTCGGGGTCGCTGACCTCCGCGCTCTCGTTCAAGCGCTGCAGCTCGTCCATGTCCTCGGACACCCCAATGCCGCCGTCGTGGTCGTGGAAGTCGCAGTCGATGTCGTCTGCGTCGTCCCCGTTTTGGCGCCACTCGATCTTCACCTTGTCGCATGGAAGAACGTCCAGCGGCGTGGTCCAGGTGATCTCGAACGGCTGCCCTCCCTGGAGCACGGCGTTCTCAACTGGTGTCAGGATGGTCGGTCGCAGCACCAGGATGTCGTCGGTCCCCTCGAACTCTTCACCCGCAACGAGACCCGTGCACACCACGTCCACGTGCTCGCCGTTCTCCGGCATGGCCGCGAGAAACTCGTCGCGACAGAACAACACCGAAAGATCGTCGACCCCGTCGTGGGTCACGTCGGCGATGTAGTACTTGCCGGTTGCCACCTGCACGGTGTCGAACACGCGCACGCTGGCGATATCGATGTCGTGCACCGAGAGGGGCGCCGGCAGCTGAATCACGCCCAGGACGTAGAATCCGGGCAACTTGGGAATGATGACCCCGGGCACGAGCTTGAAGACCGCGGCGATGGCCTCGAACGGGCGACCGTAGAACGTCACGGTTCCGTCGCCCGCGTTCGCGACCGCCACGCGACCGCTCCCCGACGGATCGACGGCGATGTCGGCCGGCCCGTCACCCGTTTCCAACGTTCCCACGATGTGCCAATCGACCGTGAAGCTGTTCGCCCCATCCGGGTCGGTGGCACCGACGCCCGGAATGACCTCGATCGCGACGATCAGGACTTCGTCGGTACTTTCTTGCACGATGTAGAGAAGAGTGCCATCAGCCGAGATCACGATGCTCTTCGAGCCCGAGCCCGCGCCCACCGTCGCTACCACCTGGTTCTCCGAGGGGCTCTCGTCCTGGATGTCGACCACCACCACCTCGTCGTTCGACGTGAGGGCGAACAACAAGGTGCCGTCGGCGGAGATGACGACGCTCTTGACGCCGCTGCCGGCCGACACGGTGGCCACGACGCTGTTCGACTCGTCGATCACCAACACGCCCGCGCCGGTTCCAACGTAAAGGGTGCCATCCGCCGATATGACCACACTCTTGGTTCCGCTCCCCGCTCCCACCGTCGCCACCACCTCGTTGTACGCCTCGCTAGTCTCGTCGGTATCGACGAGGCTCACGTCGCTCGAGCCCGCGTTGGCCACGGCCAGGCGATCGCCGTCGGGCGAGATAGCGACGTCGAGCGGATTGATTCCAACGGCGATGGTCCCGACGACCGTGTTGAAATCGGGAGAGTCGGGGTCGACGTCGATTATTGAGACCGTCCCCGAATTGAAGTTGGCGACGTACCCGAACGAACCGCCGGGGTGCAGGACGATCGCGACCGGCTGGTCGCCGACCGGGATGGACGGATACGTGAACGCGTCCTCGATCCCAACCGGAATGACCACGTCGCCGTCCGTACCGACCGCGTAGCAGAGCGTGCCGTCGGCCGAGATCACGACACTCTTGGTTCCCGAGCCCGCGCCTACGGTCGCGATGACGTCGTCGATCGTGGACGTGGACGGAACCAGCACGGTGAAGTCAACCGCGTTCGAGGTCGCCGCTCCCGCAACGACGCGGATCGTCCCCGTCGCCGCGGTAGCCGGGACGTGCACGCGCAAGAAGTCCGATGTGCCCTCGAACGGTGTCGCGGCGACACCGTTGAACAGCACGGTGTTGGCCGAGAACACCGGGTCGAAGCCCTGGCCCGAAAGCGTCACCGCCACCCCCGCGATGGCGCTCGGTGGCCACACGGACGCGAGGCTCAGCGGTTGGGCCGCGGCGGTCGTGAACTCGGACGTGCTGGGATTGGTCAGCGCGCCACCGCCACCGCTGGCTTGAATGGCGTCCGTGAGCAGAATCTCGTACACGGTGGCCACGTCCAGCGCGGCGGACGGTGTGACCGACACCCTGCGGTTCGAATCGGTGAAACCGAAGGTCGCCGCGATGGTCGGCCCCGTGGGTCCCTCGCGCAGGAAGAACGACGAGTCCGTGATGGTCGCGGGGTCGACCGCACGGCTGAAGGTCGCGAGCAGCACCGTGGTGGGACTGATGTCGGTGGATCCGTGGAGCGGAACGATTTGCCCGAGCGACAACGGCAACGTGCTGGGATCCGCGTTGGCGTTGGCCTGGAACACGAGCATCGCCCCGGTGAGCCCGGGACCCTGGACGTTCACGCTCTGTGCTCCCAGCGACGCTCCGAGGTGCCACGACACCTGGGCGAAACCGTCCTCGTCGGTGGTGACGATGACGTTCGTGACCGGACCTCCGCTCGTCACGATCGATCCCCCGCCTGACGTAACCCGGTACGATATGGTGACGCCGCTCAAGTCCGCACCGGGGACGCTCGAGGTCACTTGCACACGTAGCGGCGCGGGCAGCGTCTCGTCCACGACACCTTGCTGATTGTTTCCCGACGCGATCACCGTCAATTGGGCGGGCACGAAATCATAGACCGCGATCGTGGTCATCGGCTGGTCCGCCGCGTACACGCGCGATCCATGCGGATGGAAGGCAAATTCCATGGCCTGGGTATTGCCGGCCAACGCCGGGAACGAGTCGGACTCACACGGCAGGTTGTGCCGGAGGAATCCGAAGCCCTCGATGGTGCGAATACCGAAGTCGCCTTGCGGCGCCAACCGGTACGCGGGCGGCTGGACTACCTCGGTCTCCAAGTTGAGATAGCAGTTGGTGGGAGGGCCTGCACTCACCGGGTTGGTGACGTCGAAGGAGACGAGTTGGTATTGGAACAAATCCGTGTAGAAATATCCGTACGCGTACAGCGTCCTGCCGTCGCCGGAGATCGCGAGCGACCAAATCTCGGTGAGTCCGGTCGGGATCGTCGCCACGCCGAGACCGTAGGCGGGTGAATTCGGGTCGGTGTCGAAGATCCGGATGATTCCGGTGTCGAGGCCGAGGTACGCCGCGCGGCTGGTCGGATGATGCACGATATCCATCACGGTTCCGCCCGCACCGGTGGTGTCCGCGATGATGGGCGGCGACCCATTCGAGACCTGGGGACCGTCCAGGACCAAGATCTTCCCGAGCGGGCCTTCGTCGGCATAAACGATGATGGTGCGGTTGTTGGGACTGGTGCTGACCCTGGGGGTCAGGAAGTCGTTGCCCGGCACCTCGGGACCGCGGGTGAGAAAGCGCGGATCGTTGGGGTCGGCGTAGAACGTCTGTACACGACGCGGAGCTGCGCCATCTTGCTGTCCACCGCCCACGAACGCCACCTTGCCGTCGGCCGTGATCGAGATGTCGAGCACAGGTTCCCCCAATCCGGCGGTCGTGCCGAACGCGCCGATTGTCTGGTGGAAGTTGGGGCTCGTCTCCCGGAGGTCGTGAACCCTCACTTCGTTGGTTCCGCCACAACCGGTGTAGAGGTACTCGCCGTTCGGCGAGAACGCCAACGCGGGGGTGTAGTAATCGCACGTCGCGATGGCTGGGTTCGACGGGAGCGCACCCGCAAGGCGAAGGTTGTTCTCGCTCGACGGTTGCAGCGCGGTGAACTGCACGGAGTTGGACGCCTGATCGGGGCCCACGATCTGGTGCGCGATCGCCTTGGTGGGTCCGGTCGTGACGCCGGCCGGCACCGTCACGACAGCCCTCGAGAGGCCGAGCAGGGTCGCCGTCGACAACACGCCGTTGAAATCGATGTCGAGCGTGGTCACATCCTCCCCCAGCCCGACGAAGGTGAACACGACTTGCGTCCCGGGCTGGCCCGCGGTCGGGTACATGCTCAAGATCGTCGGTCCGAGAGCGATGGTAGTGACCGCCATGCGCGGCGCCGTCGCTCCGTCCCCCTGCATGATCGAGAACGCATAGACGCCGTCGCTCGATAGCGCGATGTCCACCGGGTTCGATACCTGCGGGGGAGTTTCGACCACGCTGCGGAACGTCGAGTGCGTTTCGTCGAGGTCGACGATCTTCAGATTGTCGAGGTCGCGATCGGTCGCGTATACGTACAGTCCCGCCGGCGTGGTATCGAGGCCGCGCAGCGATCCGCCCGTGACGATGTCCTGGACGAAGAACGGGCCGCTCACCCCGATGGAGAGAACCGCGAGATCTCCGCTTCCGTCGGCGACGTACGCGCGCTGACCCTGGGGATCGATCACGAGATGGCGCGGGTCCGGGTTGACGGACACTCGATCGGTCAGAGTTCCGGTGGCCAGCTCGTAGAAGAACACTTCACCGGAGGCGCCGAGTGCCAGTAACTGGTCGCCCGCGGGAGGAATCGCCATCTCGCCCGCGAGCGAGATGCCCTCGGGGGACTCGAGCACACCCACTTGCTGCTGATAGTTCGGGGTTCCCAGGCGAATGTTCCATACTTGGATGGAGGCGGCATCCGTCGACACGTACGCGCGATACCCGAAGGGATCGACCACGATGGACCGCGGCGTGGCACCGAGCGGGCGCGACGCGATGATGGTGTGGAACTCGAGTGGCCCGGCGGTCGGGTCGGACATGATCTCCACGATCTCGTCCGTGGTCTCGTTCAAGGCGTACACGCGCTTTCCGTCCGGTGTCGTGGCGACGTCGCAGAACGTCCCCGGCTCCTGGATGATGGCGTGCGCGAGGGTTTGCACGGGACCCACTTCGATGGTTTCGACGCCGCCCTCGGCGGCGACGTACGCGTATACGCCGTCGGGCCCGAGCGCGAGCGCGTGCGGCGTGCCCGCGAGCGGCACGCTTCCACTCTCGTAGCCGCGCGCGACTTCGGCATCGGAAAGCACGGTGAAGACGGGGTCATTGCTGACCTCGGGACCGGGGTTGGTGACGACCACGGCGCCCGTCGTCGCGGCGTCCGGAACCCGTACCAGGAGACTGCTCGGGCTGTTTCGCAAGACCGCCGCGGGCTGTCCATTGAAGGTCACGGTCGCCGCCGGGTCGAATCCGCGCCCGTTGACGACGATCGTGGTTCCGACCACACCCTTGTTGGGTGCGAGGCTCGTGATACTGATCGGCGGCTCGTTCTCCGTGACGATGGCCAGCTCGAAGTCGCTCGCCAGCCCATTGCCGGTCAGATCGGTAAGCGTGGTGTTGAGGCGAAGCGTGTACGGGGTCGAGAACGCCAGCGGCGCCGACGGCGTGAAAACGATCATCGAGTCGTCGTGGAGGACGACGATGTTACCGGCGACACCCACGTCCATGGCGTCGCGGAAGGTGAAGGCGCCTCCGATGGTGGTGTCGTCGATGCGCTCGGAGAAACCGACCAAGTAGGCACCGTCGATCGGAGCACCCATCGTCCCGTTGGACGGGCTCGCGCTGATCACGGTCGGCGGATCGTTGTCGATGTTGGTGACGATCGCGACCGTGGTGACATTCCCGTCGGACACCGACACGGCGGTCCGGTCCGCGGGATTGTCGTCGTTGGATTCGAGCGCGTCGAAGGACTCGGCGGCGAAATTCACGTCGACGTGTTCGACGAGATACGCATTGATGTTGCCCGCGGTCAGGAAATCGATCGGAGAAGTTCCGTCGAGGGGATGGATGGTGACGAAGTAGTCGCCGTCGGGAAGTCCGACGAACCGGAAGGTGCCGTCGTCCAGCGTGAAGTCGCAGGCGGTGGTGTCCTCGCTCGCTTCGTCGATGACGTACACGATGGCGCCACCCACGGGGGCGCCGCTCGTGCCATGGTTGACGATGCCTTCGAGACGGCTCGCACCGGTCATGGTGGTGGCACTTGCGTACGCCTTGGTGTACACCGCGACGTCGTCGTCCTCCAGAGTGCG
>JAKEHA010000204.1 GCA_022615275.1 Candidatus Latescibacterota bacterium | reverse complement strand
CCAGCAGTTCCACGCCCTCCCGGTAGAAACGCGTCAACTGCTGGAAGCGGCCAGCGTGGCCGGGCTGGTGGACATGGGTATCGGCTATTCGGATAGGATCTTACACGGTCGGACCGGCTCCGCTCGCGGCGGGGCGTGGACCAGGAAAACTTTAGAGCCGGGCGAACTTTTGACGCCCAGTTCCGTAGAGCAATATGCGAGGCGGCCGAATGCCCATGGCGACGCCCCGCGGCACGGGAATCAGGAGGCAACCCCCATGATCGCTCACATGGCCAAAGCATCGAGCAGGGCCTCGATTCGACACGCCCTCGCGGTGGGAACCGTGTGGCTGTCCCTCGCAGGCGTGGCCGTGGCCGGGCCCGGCCACAAGCTCGAACGCGAAGAGAAGAGCTTGGTCTCCGCGGCCGGCAAGAAGTCCCTGGTGGTCAAGAACGCGCGCGGGAGGACCGTCGTCGTCGGACGCACCGACGCGAACGCGGTCTCGGTCGTAGCACTCAAGACGGCGGTCGGAAACGACAAGGAAGCCGCCGCCGAAATGCTGGACAAGATCACGGTACAGGTGACCGAGCGCGGCGATGAAGTCGTTATCGAGACGCGCGACGACGGCAAATGGGACAACGATTGGAGCCTGTGGTCGGTGGTCAAGGGTGGTCGTCGCTCCGCGTGGGTCGACTACACCATCGAAGTGCCGCACTCGTTCCGGGTGTCGGCCGCGACCACGAGCGGCGAGGTGCGCGTGTCGAACCTGGAGGGTGCCGCCGAGGTGACCGCGACCAGCGGTGACGTCAGCATCCGTACCGTGGGCGGCGGCTCGTCCGCGCGCATGACGAGCGGAGACCTGGAAGTGATCGACGTCGCCGGCGACTTGTCCGTGTCCGCCACCAGCGGCAGCGTCGTGGTCGACAACGTCAAGGGGAGGCTCGAGATCGAGGGCACCAGCGGCGACTTCCGGGCAGCGCGCGTAGGCAAGGACGCCGACATCCGGCTCGCCAGCGGCGACTTCATGCTGGAAGGGTGCTCGGGCGACGTGTCGTTTCGCGCGGCCAGCGGGGACGCGGTCATGCGCGAGATCGACGGAAGTGTCGATGCGTCCTCTTCGAGCGGCGACATCGAGGTGTTGATCATCCCGGTGGCGGAGCGCTCGTTCAATTTGAGCACGTCGAGCGGCGATGTTATCGTGTACTTCGTGCCCGTGAAGGGCTTCGGATTCCAGCTCGACGTGCGCACGAGCAGCGGGTCGATCGAAGGCGACTTGCCCATCAAGGTGACGCGCGCCGACCGGCGCCGGTTGCAGGGCGTGGTCGGGTCGGGCGCCGCGCGCGTGGACATCGAAACCGCCAGCGGTGACGTCACGATTATGGAACGGTCCGAAGCGGCCGACAATCGTTAGTTCGAGAGAAGCGATGAACTGCGAAACGACCAAGAATTTGATTCAACCCTACCTCGAAGGTCGGTTGCCGACCCTCGAGCGTAATGAGTTCGTCTATCACGTCACCGAATGCGGTGCCTGTGAGACCGACGTGCTCGCGTACCGCCAGGTTTTCCGTGCGCTGCGTTCCATGGAACGCTTCGAGGCTCCGAGCCGTGTGCAGACGGGTGTCATGGCGCACCTCCACGCCGAGGGCTTGATCCACGAGCCGCGCTTCCCGATGTTCAAGCGCGTGCTGGACGCCTTCCTCGACTGGCCGGCGCGCGTTCGCTACCCGCTCGCGGCACTGGCGGCGGTTGCGGTCATGTACCTGCCGGTTGGATTCATCCTCGGGGGTGCGCGCGGCTCGGTCGCGGGCGCGGCGGAGACTCTGGCACGGGGCGTGCTGTGGTTCCAGGGCGTCTTCGATGGTCTGTCGGCGCGGGCCAACGTGGAGCCGTACACACGTGCGGCGCGCACGGTCACCCACGCCGCGGCCGAGATCGCATTGCCGGTCGCGGCGATGTTGCTTGTCGCGGCCCTGGTCGGCGTCGTAGCGTTCACCGCGGCGCGTATCGTGCGCCGCAAGAAACCGTCGGGTCATGCGCTGTTCACTTTCTAACGTCATTCGCCTCGCCTGCGCGGTGCTGGTCGGCGCGAGCGTGCTGGCCGGCCTGCCGTCGTCGCAGGCGCGAGCCGGTTCGCCCGACTCCGCGTCGATCGACGCCCCCGCACCGCCGGCACCGCCGGAACCGCCCAGCCGCAAGCGCATCGTCATCGGTGGGAGCGGCGTTCGCATCGAGGACGAGGGTGTCGCCGTCGAGGCGGACACCACGGTCGACTTCAATTTCGATTTCAAGCACGACGAAGAGGAGTATGGCGACGACATCGTCAAGGTAGGCGAGAGCGTGTTCGTCGCGGCCGGCGATGTGGTGGCGGGCGACGTGGTGGTATTCGGCGGCAACGCCATCATCGAGGGCACGGTGGCGGGTTCGGTAGTCGTGTTGGGCGGCGAGATCCGGGCCCGCCGCGGCTCGGAGATCAAGGGCGACATCGTCGCGATCGGCGGCACCATCGAAGAAGACGAGGACGTCGTCATTCGCGGCGAGAAGATCCTCATCGGCGGCGTGGCCGGGCGCATCGGAGACGAGCTGGACATCAGCACGCGCGGCTTGCGCGTGCTGGCCCTAATCGTCGGGATTTTCGTCTCGCTGGTTCTTTACTTCATTACAATGCTGTTCCTTCGCATGCGCGTGATGCGCGCGAGCGAGCACCTCAGCGCAAGTCTGCTCAAGTGTTTCGGCGCGGGCGTGTTGGCGTCGGTGCTGGGGTCGTTCGCGCTCTTGATCGTCATGATCCCCCTCATCATCACCATCGTCGGGATCCCGCTCGCGGTGATCCTCGGTATGAGCTGGCTCGGTGTCGTGACCATCGCGGGCACGGTGTTCGTCTATGCCCTCGGCCGCGCCATTGCGGCGCGCATGGGCACGGACGCCGGCGTGTTCGCCCGGCTCGCGATCGGTCTGGTCGTGACCGCGATTCCCTCGATCGTGGCGTTCATGATCGATACCGTGGGCGGCCCGACCGGGCTGGCGGTCTTCTTCCAAGTGGTCGGCTTCATGGTCTGGTTCTTCGGTTTCCTGATCGGGCTGGGCGCCATCGTCCTCAGTCGTTTCGGGACACGTCCTCCGGTCAACACCGAGCCGCCGCTGGCTCGTAGCATGCCCGAACTCGCCCCGAACCCCGGCGTCTAGCATCCCCACCGGCCCCGGTTTCACGTTGGCCCGTCGCGGCGCCGCGGCGTATCCTTGAGATACGTATGCGGTGTTCTTTCGCGAGGGGTACGGTCGCGTGTCTCGCGCTGTGGGCGGCCGTCGGCTCCGGGCCCGTCGAGCCCCGCGCGGCCGCCCAGGCCCGTTTCGACGTCGACGCATACCGGTGGGCCCAGGGGCGGATCATCGACACCGTTTACGTCCACGGGAACACCCGCGTGAAGACCTTCGCGGTGTTGCGAGAGATGGAATCCCAGCCGGGCCACCCGCTCGACGCGGTCGCCGTCGACCGCGACCAGCGCTACCTGGGCGACCTCTCGCCGTTCGCCACCGTCGCCATCCACGTCGAACCCGTCGGCGAGGACCGCTGCGTCTTGAGTGTGGTGGTCAAGGAGCGCCCCACGCTGCTCCTGAAGTTCATATATCCGGTCCTCGATTACGACATCAACACCGAGCGCATTCTCTACGGGCTGAAATGGTTCGACCGCAACTTTCGGCGGCGCCTCGAGAACTTCTCGCTCGAATTCCTACGGGACAACCGCGAGAACGACTCGGCCTCGGCGCAATGGTCGACGGCGTGGATCGGCTGGCGCCACGTGGGCGCGGGTGCGCGGCTGTCGTACTTCAACCGCGGCGAGCCCGCGTCGGAGACGACGATCATCAAGCAGACGCGTGCGGCGGCGAACGTCTCCATTCCGCTGACCGAGCGGCGTATCGCGTTCTCGCAGATCATCTCGGGGGTGGCGATCGCGGACAATCACGTGGGCTTGAGTGACGCGGACTTCGAGCGCGAAGAGCTCTTGAGTCCGTCTCTGGGCTTTCGCTACGACGGCCGCGACGGGACTGTGAAGCCGCGCCGCGGCGGGTACTTCTACGTCAATGTGGCCGGCAACCGAGTGCTGAACGGCGAGGGCAGCACGTACTATCGGGTCGACAACGACATTCGGTACTTCCGCGCGCTCGACGCCACTACCGTGCTGGGTGTGCGCTCGCAGGCCGCGATCCAGATCGGCGAATTCCCCGATTACATTCGCTTCGGGATCGGGGGACCGGGCACGATTCGCGGCTACGAGCGCAGCGACTTCCGATCCACGCAGCGGTGGGTGCAGTCGCTGGAACTGCGCATGATGCCGTGGCCGAAGCGCCTCTACAAACTGCCCATCCTCGGCACCACGGACTTCCAGTTCGGTGTGGTGGCGTTCATCGACACCGGCATCGGATGGACGCACGAGGCCGAGTTCAACCTGGACAATTTTCACAGCGGTTTTGGATTCGGCCTTCGCCTGTTCTCGCCGATCCAGGACGTTATCCGCGTCGACGTCGGATTCACCCCTCAGGGCGACATCCGCCCCTACTTCACCACCGGTTCCAACTTCTAGGCGACCCCCGCCGCCGCCGTCCCGGTTCCTGGGTGGGATCGCCCGTTCCACCCGAACGCCGGCGTTGAAAGCCCCCGTAAAGACCGCTCCTCGTTGTCCAACTTGACCGGATGTCGTCGAACGTCCGCCCGTCGCGCCGTTGTTCCAACTTTCATCCCGTCAATGTGTTATAGGCCTCACAGAAGCCCGGTTGCGACCCCGTTTGCGGGCGCCATACGCTGCGCTCCAAACGGGGAATACGCGTTGCACTACAAGGGGTTGGAGGAGATCGAGTGACATAGCGTATGGAGATCGGTATACCGAAAACTGGCTCATCCAAGGTGCTCCTCGGCACACTTTGGCTAGCGCTCGCCGGTTCACCTTCCATCGTTCTCGCCGGCCCCGAAGCGGTTGCGCTCGCGAACGGGCTCTCCGCCACCCTCTACCCGGCCGACTACCTGCGCGACCGCGTCGTAACGACCGGCGATGAAACCGCGATCGAGCTCGACGACGACCGCTTGATCCCCGTCATCGTGGACATCAACGACCCGTCCATCGCCAACAAGGGCGACGGCGAGTTTCATCCCTTCTCGACCGACGACGTGCTGGCGACGCTGCGCGCGCTCGACCATCGCTCGCTGCGAATGTCGATCCGCGTTTATCTGCTGCCGTACCCCCGTCGCTCGCTCTTGGTCAGCTCGACCAGCGGCGGCGAGTTGTTCTTGAGCCCGCACGTGCTCTCGATCGATCCGTCGGTCGCGGCCTACATCGTGGCGCACGAGTTGGGACACGCGTTCCACAACCGATTCATGCCGGACGGCTCCCCCGCGTGGGAAGAGTATCGCGCCCTGCGCGGCATCACCGATACGGCGCGCTTCCACGATCGAGCGAGCCACGCGTACCGGCCCAAGGAGATCCTGGCCGAGGACTTCCGCGTCTTCTTCGGCGGCGAATCGGCGTACTTCGGCGGGTACGTCGAGAACCCGGAAATCGCCCGCCCCGAAACCGTGGCCGGCCTCGAGAACTTCTTCCTGCGCGTGGCCGCCGAGCCGGTGGCGCCGCGCGCGCCGCGCATCTTCGCGACGAGCTTCCCGAACCCGTTCAATCCCGCCACCGAAGTGCGCGTCTCGCTCCCCGACGAGCTGGCGGGCAAGGATCAGCGCGTCTCGGTTCGCGTGTACTCGGTGACGGGTGCCTTGGTGCGCGACCTCTACGACGGGCGCGCGATGGGAGACTTCGCGGTGCGCTGGGACGGCACCGACAATCGCGGCAATCGAGTCGCCAGTGCGACGTACTACGCCGCGGTGATTGCGGGCGGTTCGAAGGAAACGGTGAAACTCGTGCTGCTCAAGTGATATGGAAGCGGCCATCGAACGCTATTCAAGCCTGCGAAATGGGGCTAGTCGCGATTCTCCTCCCCGATCGACTACGCTGCCCCTTTCGCAGGCTTCTTCTTTTCCATGAGGTACTGGTTCCAGAGTTGCCCGCAGGCCGCGTCGATGTCGACGCCGCGGCTTCGGCGCACCGTG
>JAKEHA010000203.1 GCA_022615275.1 Candidatus Latescibacterota bacterium | reverse complement strand
CGAGCGCGAGCGCCAAAAGCTCTCCGCCCTCGTCAATCACACCGACGCGGGCTTCGTGGTCTTCGATCCCAGCCTGCGCGTGCGCTGGCTCAATAACATTTGCCGCGGCTGGTTCGGCGGAATGCAGAGCGCGCACGCGGGCAAGACGGCCTCGTGCAACGAACTCCTGTGCGGTGAACACTCGATCTGCTCCGCGTGCCCGACGGCGCAGGTACTCGCGACCGGCACCGTGTCGCACCGCGAGGTGCGGCTCGACGTCGACGGGGTGACGCGCCACATCTATGCTACCGCGATGCCGATCAAGTCGCACGACAACCGCGTCGACGAAACCATCCTCATGCTGCAGGACATCACCGACCTCGAAGTGCTGCGCCGCTCCGAGGAGGCGTCGATGCGCGCCAAGGAAGCCGCCGAGTCGGCCAGCCGCGCCAAGAGCGAGTTCCTCGCCAACATGAGTCACGAGGTGCGCACACCGATGACGGGCGTACTCGGGATGACCGGGCTGCTGCTCGACACCGAGCTTTCGCCCGAGCAGCAGGACTACGTGCGCATCGTGCAGAGCTCGGCCGAAGCGCTGCTCGCGATCATCAACGACATCCTGGATTTCTCGCGCATCGAAGCGGGCCGCCTCACCATCGACCCGATTCCGTTCGATATCGTGGCCGCGACCGACGAAGTGGTGGCGCTCGTCGCGGAGCGCGCCGAGGAGAAGGGAATCGAACTCATCGTACGCTACGCGCCCGACGTGCCCCGTCGCGTCGTCGGCGACGCGGGACGCATTCGTCAGGTCCTCATGAACCTGGCCGGCAACGCGCTCAAGTTCACCCACGAAGGCTACGTGCTCATCAACCTCGAGAGGCTCGACGGCGACGACGAATCGGTTCGCGTTCGCGTCTCCATCGAGGATACCGGCATCGGTATCGAGAGCGACAAGCTGGAAGCCGTCTTCGAGAAGTTCACCCAGGCCGACGGTTCCATCACGCGGCGCTACGGCGGCACCGGACTGGGACTCGCGATCACGAAGGAACTGATCGAGCTAATGGACGGCGAGATCACGGTGACGAGCACGCCGCAGTGCGGATCGACCTTCGCGTTCACGCTGACGCTCCCGCTCGACCGCGAGGCTCCCATCGAGTCCCCGCAGGTCGAAAACCTCGAAGGTGTGCGCGTGCTAGTGCTCCACCGCCACGAGAAGGTGCGCGGCGTGCTGCACGAACAGGTGGTGAGCTGGCGCGCGCGCGTGACCGCGGTGGCGACCGGTGCTGAGGCCCTCGCCGAGCTGGAAGCGGCCTATCGCGCGGGCGACCCCTACCGCATCGCGATCGTCGCGCACGACGTCACCGACATGCCGGTGGAAGCGTTCGCGGTCGCCGTCAAGGGCGACCCGCGTGTCAGCGACGTCGTCCTGGTCATGCTCACCTCGCTGGGCCAGCAAGGCGACGCGGAGCGGCTGCGCTCGGTCGGCTTCGACGCGTACCTGACCAAGCCCACGCGCCCGTCGCAACTCGCCGACGTGGTCTCGGCGGTGTGGAGTGTGAAGCGTCGTGGTGCCCGGGAGGTGTTCGTCACGCGCCACACCATCGCCGAGGCGCGCGCGCAAGACGCGGCTGCGCACCCCAAGCCGCCTCCCCGCGCGAACGTGCTGGTGGCTGAAGACAACGCGGTCAACCAGCGTGTCGCAGTGCGCTTGCTGGAAACGCTCGGGTGCCGCGTCGACGTCGCCGCCAGCGGGGTCGAGGCCATCAGGATGATCGAAGCGAGCGAGTACGACCTAGTGCTGATGGACTGCCAGATGCCGGGAATGGACGGCTACGAGGCGACGCGCGAGATTCGCCGCCGCGAGTCGGGCGGGAACGGGCGCACGACGATTGTCGCGATGACGGCCCACGCGCTCCCCGGCGACCGCGAGAAGTGCGTCGAAGCGGGGATGGACGACTTTGTTGCCAAGCCCGTGCGGCGCGACGTCCTGGCCGAAGTCATCGACCGGTACCTCGGCCAGACCGATCCGCCCGAGGGCGTCTAGCGCGCGACCGCGGCGCCGTCGAGCTTGTAAACCACGCCGTCCTTCATCACGAAGCGAATGTCTTTCAGCGTCGAAATGTTCGCGAGCGGGTCCTCTTTCACCGCGACCAAGTCGGCGATCTTCCCCTTCTCGATCGATCCCAGGCGGTCGTCGATGCGCAGGAGCCTGGCCGCTTCCATGGTAGCGGCCTGGATCGCCGTCATCGGCGGCATGCCGCACTCGACCATCAATTCGAACTCGCGCGCGTTCTCGCCGTGCTTGGAAACCCCGGTGTCGGTCCCGAACGCGATCTTGACCCCGGACTTGTACGCCTTCGTGAACGTGTCCTTGATCTGCGGTCCGATGCGGGCCGCCTTCGGCCGCACGACGGCGGGAAGATAGTTCTCCTCCTTCGACAGCTCGGCCACCGTGACCCCGGCGAGGATGGTCGGCACGTAGTACGTCCCCTTCTTCTTCATCGCTCGCATGATCTCGTCGTTCATATAGGTGCCGTGCTCGATCGACGCCACGCCGGCGTTGACCGCGCGCAGCATTCCCTCGGCACCGTGCGCGTGCGCGGCCACGCCGAACCCGTAGTCCTTCCCGGTGGCCACGATGGCCGCGAGTTCGTCGTCGGAGAATTGCGCGTTGTCGCCGCTCGACGCCATGCTCAACACGCCCCCCGTGGCCGTGATCTTGATGAGATCCGCGCCGTCCTTGTAGCGCTGACGCACCGCCTTGCGCGCGTCGTCGACGCCGCTCACCACGCCCTCGCGCGGGCCCGGATCGCCCGCGAGTGCCTGGCACCAACCGCTGGTGGGGTCGGCGTGACCGCCGGTGGTCGCGATCGATTTCCCCGCGGTGTAAATGCGCGGCCCCACTGCGAAGCCGGTCGCGATCGCTTTGCGCAGCGCGACCGTCGTCATGCCGTCGTCGCCCAGGTCGCGCACCGTGGTGAAACCGGCCATGAGGGTGAGCCTCGCGTAGTGCGTGGAGCGGATGGCGACGTCGGTCGGGTTCATCACGAACTCGTCCATGTACGACGTGCGCGAAAGCTCGAAGGCGAGGTGCGTGTGCATGTCCATCAGGCCGGGCAGCACGGTGTGGTCCGAGAGGTCCACGACTTCGTCGCCCGCGCCCGTGTTCACGAAACCGGCCACCACCTCGACGATGCGGCCTTCGTCGACCACGATCGACACGCGCTCGCGCGGAGCGCTCGCGACGCCGTCAATCAAACGGCCGGCGTGCACGATGGTGCGCGCGTCGGCGCGCGGAGCGAACGCGAGCAGTGCTGCGATGACCAAGATCCAAGTGCGCATGGACAAACCCCCGGGTTGGAAGCGCGCCGTTGCTGGGGCGCGCGAACGAGCGCCCAGTATACGAAGCGGGCGCACCGCAGCGCAAGGCGCGCGAATGGGTTATGATGGGCGCGTGGATACCACCCTGGTCCGTTTCGTCATCGCCCTCCTGATCGGTGCCCTGATCGGCATCGAGCGCGAGAACCGCTGCTCTTCGTCGGTATCGGGATCGTGTGCGCCGTGTTCATCCTGGAAGGGTACCGTTCGCACGTGCGGTCCGTGCCCGGCGCGTTCGGGCTGACGACCGAGTTCGCCGCGCTGGTCGCGTATCTCCTCGGCGGCATGGCGCTCTTCGGCTATCCGCAGCTCGCGGTGGCGCTCGCCATCGCGACCTCCGCGGTACTCGCGTTTCGGCAGGTCCTGCACGGTGTCGTCGAGCGCATCGGCTGGGATGACATCTTCGCCGCGCTCAAGCTCCTGATCGTCATCTTCATCGTGTTGCCGGTGGTGCCGCGCCACCCCGTCGATCCATGGGGCGTGATCAACCCGTACCCGATGACGTGGCTCGTGATTCTGATCGCGGGCCTCTCGCTCCTGGGCTACGTGGTCGCACGCTGGCTCGGACCTCGCCGCGGCACGGCGGTCACGGGGCTCGCGGGCGGGCTGGTGTCGTCGACCGCGGTGACACTCTCGTTGTCGCGGCGTAGCCAAGACGCGGACGGAGCCGGCGTGAGCGCGACGCTCGCGAGCGGCATCCTGCTCTCGTGGGCGGTGATGTTCGTGCGCGTCATCGTCGAAGCCTTCGTCGTCAACCCGACGCTCGCGATACGGCTGGTGGCGCCCATGGGCGTCATGGCACTGGTCGCCGCGGGCGGCGCCGCCGTGAGCCACCGGGCCGGCGTCCAGGTGCCGGCGGCCGCGGAGTCGCTGCGCTTGAAGAGCCCGTTCAGCCTGTCGTTCGCCATCAAGTTCGCGCTCGTGTTCGCAACGGTCGCGGTGCTGGTCAATCGCGCGCGGGAGCTCGTGAGCGAACGCGCGGTGTACGTCGTGGCCGCGCTCGCGGGTTTGACCGACGTCGACGCCATCACCCTCTCGATGGCGCGCGAAGCCGACCACGCCACGGGTTCCACCGCCATCACCGCGATCACCATCGCGGTGCTCGCGAACACGCTCGTGAAGACGGGGCTGGTGTGGTGGGTGGGGAGCCGGCCTCTGTCCGCGCGCGTCCTTCCCACCGCTCTCGTCATCGCGGCGGGCGCCGCACTCTCGCTCTTGTTCGTCGCGCGCTAGTTCGCGCGTGAATGGAATCGTTGACACTAACCACGCGCGTTGCTACACTGGCGCGCGAATCGTACCGTGCGGACGCTTCGGTCCGCACCGCAGTGCACCCCGCGCTGTTCGGCGGCTTCTCCCAGAGGCGACGCCATGTTCGACATATCCGCTCCCCGATTCCGGCGCTGGCTGGAATACGCAGTGCTCACCGGCTCTCTCGTTTCAATCGGCTGCGGCCTGGCATATCCCATCGTCGGCGTCCTGCTCGCCTCCGATGGAGGCGGTGGTGGCGGTGACCCGCCTTCGCAGTCGGTCACCTTCACGGTCGAGACCAACATCGACCTGCTCACCGGCGTGTTCATCGATCCCGCCGGGAAGACCAGCGGTCCCCCTCGCATATTCATCGTATTGCCGACGTCCTATCAGGTGACCTTCGGCTTGAACAACGTCCCCGCCGGGGAGGACGTGCCGCTGGTGTTCGACGCGAACACCTATCTTCCGCTCGACGCGGACGGGGGCCGACTGACGATCTCCGATGTGTGTTTCTCGCCCTACCCGCCGTCGCAGATTCCGCCCGGCCCGAGTCCGTGCCCACCGGTTTCGGGACCGCGCGTGCATTGGCGCGACGACGCCAACTACGGTGCCGTGCTCGAAGTGACCAATCCCAACGCGACGGCGATGAACGTCCTGCTCGAGGGCGCGACCGCCGAGATCGCGCTCGACCCGACGGACGTCTATCCAGGCAGTCCGGCGTCGGGCGCGCTCGCATGGTCGCTCCTCTTCAGCGGCACGTTGGGTCCGCAGGAGACAACCCTCGTGGATGTGGACGACGGTGTCGTGGACGCCGGCTTGCTTTCGGCGACGGAGATCGCGGCGATTCTCCTTCGCTACTCGTCGAGCACGGGCGGCGTTGAACAGGCGGGCATGTACCACCTCGAGGTGGATGCGAGCCCGGTCTCGGTCGAACGCAAGACGTGGGGTTCCATCAAGGCGTTGTACCGCTAACGCCCCGAAACGGCGCTTCAACGACACCGTGATTCCTTGCTACGCTGTGCGTGAAGAGGAGCCACGGTTTTGTCGTTCTTGAAGAAGCGAAAACGGCCGCGACTGCGCGCCCAGCCGGTTCCCGCCGAGTGGGAACGCATTCTCGGCAATAACGTGCCCGTGTATCGCCGCGTTCCGGAGGAACTGCGCGCGCAGCTCCACGGCCACATACACGTCTTTCTGGCCGAGAAGCACTTCGAAGGGTGCGACGGTCTCGAAATGACCGACGAGATTCGCGTGACCGTCGCGGCGCAAGCGTGTTTGCTCATCCTCAATCGTGAGACGAACTACTATCCCGATCTCGTCACCATCCTCGTCTATCCGTCCGTCTTCTACGCCGACGTCGAAGAGCCCGACGGCGCCATCGTCAGCGAATACAAGGAAGACCGCTCGGGCGAATCGTGGGAGCTCGGCGTGGTCATTCTCTCCTGGGAGGACGCGGTCGAATACGCGTCGACCGGGCGCGCGGGCTACAACGTCGTCTTGCACGAGTTCGCGCACCAGCTCGACATGGAGAACGGCGTCATGGACGGCATGCCCAGGCTCGAAGGCCGCGCGCAACGCGACGATTGGGCGCGCGTGTTCAACGAGGCGTACGAGTCCTTCGAGAGAGCGGCGGCGTCCGGACGCCGCACGCTGATCGACCGCTACGGCGCCGGCGATCCTGCCGAGTTCTTCGCCGTCGTCACGGAGAGTTTCTTCGAACGGCCGCTGGCGCTGCGCCGGGAATACGCGGCGTTGTACGACACGCTCGCGCGCTACTATCGCGTCGATCCGGCGTCGTGGGAGCCGTCCGGCGCGGTCGCGAACGACGGGGCAGCGATGCGACGCGCACGCGTGCATGGCCGCCGGCGCCGACGACCCTGACCCGGCTTGAAAGTGGTCGTTGACCCACCCCCCCCGCGCCGATACCATCGGCACCCGAACCTCGTGTCGCGCAGCGGATCTGGGACCCGCGCGCGTCGGCGTTTTCCTCCTTCCAAGTAGGGACAAATGGCGAACAACACGAATCAAGGCGCGACCCACGTCGTCGACAAGCAGGAGTGGGGCACGCGCGTCGGCATCATTCTGGCCGTCGCGGGCTCGGCCGTGGGACTCGGCAATTTCCTGCGCTTCCCCGGCCAGGCCGTGCAGAACGGCGGCGGCGCGTTCATGATCCCGTACTTCTGCGCGCTGCTCCTCCTCGGCATTCCGATCGGGTGGGCCGAGTGGACGATGGGGAAATACGGCGGTCAGAAGGGATTTCGCTCCGCGCCCTCGATCCTGGGCGTGATCGGCGGCGGCGCGACCGCGCGTTACCTCGGCGTGATCGGCGTGCTGATTCCGCTCGCGGTGTCGTTCTATTACACATACATCGAGGCGTGGTGCCTGGGTTATTTCTGGCACTACCTCACGGGCGGCATCGGTATCGATGCGAGCGCGCCCATCACGGATCAAACCGCGCGCGCGTCGCAGTTCTACAACGACCTGACCGGCACGGCGAACAACGGCGTCATCGCCGGCGGCTCGATCCAGACCTTCGTGTTCTGGACCATCACGTTCTCGGTCAACATCTGGCTGGTGTATCGTGGCGTGTCGAGGGGGATCGAGCGCTTCGTGAGCTGGGCCATGCCGCTGATGGCGGTGTGCGCGCTGATCGTGCTGGCGCGCGTGTTGACGCTCGGCACTCCCGATCCCGCGCACCCCGACCAGAACGTCATCAGCGGGCTCGCGTACATGTGGAACCCGAGCTTCGATGCGCTCTTGAATCCGCAGACGTGGCTGGCCGCGGCGGGGCAGATCTTCTTCAGTCTCTCGGTGGGCTTCGGCGTCATCATCAACTACGCCTCGTACCTGCGCAAGAAAGACGACGTCGTGCTGTCGGGCCTGACCGCGTCGTCCACCAACGAGTTGTTCGAAGTGGGCTTCGGCGGGTTGATCACCATCACCGCGGCGTTCATCTTCCTGGGCACGGCCGGCATGATCGGCGCCGTGCAGGGCGGTTCGTTCGGCCTCGGCTTCACCACGCTCCCGGTCGTGTTCACACACATGGGTTCGTTCGGCAATTTCATCGGCGCGGTCTGGTTCCTGATGCTGTTCATCGCCGCCATCACCAGCTCGATCTCGATGTACCAGCCGTCGCTCGCGTTTTTCCAGGAGTCGCTGGGGTGGACGCGCCGCGGCGCCAATATGCTCATGGTGACGGTGTGCGTGATCGGCTCGTTCCTGGTAATGTACTTCAGCAAAGACGGGTTGTTCTGGACCACCATCGACGACTGGGTCGGGACCTTCCTGATCTTCGTGCTCGCGATGGTGCAAATCATCTGCTTCAGCTGGATCTTCGGCGTCGACCGCGGGCTCAAGTACGCCCACAAGGGCGCGCACATCCGCATTCCGGGTTTCTACCGCTTCATTATGAAATACGTGACGCCGACGTATCTGCTGGTCGTCTTCGGCGCGTTTTGCTGGATGAACCTGGGGTCTTGGATCAGCGCGGTCGCGGCCGAGCCGCT
>JAKEHA010000202.1 GCA_022615275.1 Candidatus Latescibacterota bacterium | reverse complement strand
GCGATGGCGGTGCCGGCCCCGCGGCTCGTGATCACGTTGCCGTCGGTGACCACGTCGGCGGTCTCGTACACGCAGTGCTTCATTTCTTCCGCGTGGTTGGGATGGCTGGTGGCGCGGCGGCCTTCGAGGATGCCGCACGACTCCAGCACGGTGGGTGCGGCGCAGATCGCGGCCACCAGCTTGCCTTCCGCGTTGAGCCGCGCCACCCACGCGCGCACCGACTCGCTCTCACGCAGGCGCTTGCTGCCCGGCATCCCGCCCGGCAGCACCATCGCGTCGGCGGCGTCGCACTGGTCGAGCAGCGCGTCGCAGCGCAGTGCGATGTCGTGAGAGCCGATCGCGTCGGCGCCTTCCACCCCCGCGACGACGACGTCCAACCCCGCACGCCGGAGAATATCGATGATCACGACCGCCTCGATCTCTTCGAAGCCGTTCGCCACCGGGACGATCACTCGCTTGGACACGCCGTACCTCCCCGTTCGCGCGTCGGCACGCGCTCTCGATCCGCGCGCGCCCGATTGACGAAGCCCCGCCCGGGTGTTATCGTGCGAATGCATTCCCGGCGCGAGCACCCCGGGGTCGCCCCACGGCCCGCGTCGCCCGGGCGCAATCCCCATCGCACAGATTCAAACCACAGGACGCTGCTCATGTCGAAGTCACAGTTACGCAATCGTGTCGGTCGCCTGGCCGTCTGCCTGCCGCTCGGGCTCGTCGTCCTCTTCGCCGCGTGCGAAGACGACACGGGACCGGGACCGGTTCCGGTCGACATCGAAATCGTATCAGGCAACGGGCAGTATTCCAAGCAGGGGACGCAGCTCGGAGCCCCGGTGGTCGTGCAGGTGACGCTCTCCGACGGCGAAGTGGGTGCCGGCGTGGGGGTGACCTTTTCGGTTCGAAGCGGCGGCGGTACGCTTTCGCGCACCAGTGCGACCGCCAACGGCGACGGACAGAGCAGCGTCGAGTGGACGCTCGGCCCCACCCTCGGGACCCAGGAGATCACGGTCACCATCACGGGCGACAACGAAGTCGGGGCGGTCGCGCAGGCAACCGCAGGCGCGTTCAACTGCCTCGAGGAGGATCCGACCTTCGTGCAGCGCTTCTTCGACGAGAACGACCTCTTCGTGTTCACGCGCAAGTCCTCGGTGGTCGCCGGCGCCGGTACGGAGCGCGCCGGCATCGTGCACCTCTCCATGGACCTCGCCAACCTCGAGTTCGAGGGCAACTCGTTCGTCGGATTCGATGAAACCGTGCTGCAAGCGGTCGTGCGCGACTGCGCGTTCTCGCAAAGCGGCGAGTTCTACATCGCGTGGACGAGCCCGTCGTCGGTGCGCGAGATCGCCAAGATCGCGCCGGATCGTTCCCGGACGCACTTCGCGAGGCTCGAGGGCCTTCTGGGGACCGAGATCACGATGATCGAAGGCGGCGTGCTGGGCGGCGTCGACGAGTTCGGACCCTTCACCGTGGGGTGCCGCGATACCCTCACCCGTTACGCCGACGCCACCTACAGCGGCATCGTCCCCAACGTCGCCAACTACGATGCGGTCGCCTACGACGCGGCCGGCAATTTTCTCTACTTCATCGACCAGGGCGCGCGACGGCTCAAGCGCGTCCCGCTCGACGGGTACACCCAGACCGGTGCCACCGAGGAGATACCGGCGGTCCTCACACCCGACGAGGCGACCGGCACCAACGGCATGGTCGTGCACAGCGGCGACGTCTATCTGTTGGTGGAGACGAACACGACCAAAGCGATCGTCAGCGTTACGCCTAGCGGTACCAAGACCACCGAGTTCGATTTCTTCTCGCGCGGAGCCGGCGACGCGGCCGGCGAGCAAAGCGACCTCGCCCTGCTCCCGAATCCCCCCTCGTTGTTCACGCTCGACACGTTGAACAACGTGATCCTGATCTGGGTGATCGGCACCGGGCAGTTCGAGGTGATCGACCCCGACGGCGCGACCGACCCCGGTGCGGCATCGGAGGTGGGTTCCTCGGGCGAGCCAGTTGGAATCGCCGTGCTCCCGGGGAGCTAGACCAGCGTCACCGAGCCGTCGCCCTCGACGATTTCGCCCACGCGGTAGACCGTGAGTCCGGCCGCGCGCTCGGGCATCTTGGCGGCGTCCTGGGCGGATACCACGACCAGCATCCCCGCGCCCATGTTGAACACGCGGTACATCTCCCCTTCCACCACGTCTCCTTGACGCGCGATGTAATCGAAGACCGGCAGCACCGGCCAGGATCCCTTGTGGATGCGCGCGCCGGTGGTCTTGGGCAGAATGCGCGGGAGGTTCTCCAAGATCCCGCCGCCCGTGATGTGCGCGAGCCCTTTGATGCGAGCCTTCCCCGCGATCTCATTGACCGAAGCCAGGTACGAGCGGTGCACGCGCAGCAGCTCTTCCGCCACCGTAGATCCGAAGTCGTCCACGCGCGCGTCCATGGCGAGGCCGGCTTGTTCGAACACGCGCCGTGCGAGCGAGTAGCCGTTGGTGTGGAGCCCGTTCGACGGCAGCGCGAACACGAGGTCGCCCGCGACGATCGCGGAACCGTCGATCACCTGGTCGCGCTCGACCACGCCCACGATGGTTCCCGCGAGGTCGAAGTCGCCGTGCTGGTAGAGCCCCGGCATCTCCGCCGTCTCGCCCCCGATCAGGGCGCAACCGTTTTCCTTGCACGCCTGCGCCAATCCCGCAACCACCGACGCCACCATCGCGGGCTCGAGTTTGCCGGCCGCGATGTAATCCAGGAAAAAGAGCGGCTTGGCACCCTGCACCAGGATGTCGTTGACGCAGTGATTGACCAGGTCCTGTCCCACGGTGTCGAACGTCCGGGCCGCGCGCGCCACCAGGAGCTTGGTCCCCACGCCGTCCATGCTGCTCACCAGCACGGGGTCGCGGTAGCTCTTGGGCACCGCGAACAATCCCCCGAAGTGCCCGATTTCCGAAAGTACTTCGCTCCCCCACGTCGCCTTGGCGAGGCGCGCGATCGCGCGCGTCGCTTCGTTGGCCTTGTCGATGTCGACGCCGGAGTCTCGGTAACGCATGTGACCCTCTAGAGTTTTTCTTGCAGCGATTCGTAGATGGCCGTGGTCGGGTCGTTCTCGACGATGAGCGGGAAGTCTCCACGCCTCACTAAGTCCACCACCAGGCTCACGATCTCCGGATCGAACTGCTCGCCCTTGTACTTCTCGAACTGCTCGACCACGTGTTCGACCGGCATGCCCTTGCGGTACGGTCGGTCGGAGGTCATCGCGTCGAAGGCGTCGCAGACCAGGATGATCCTGGCACCCATCGGGATGGCGTCGCCCTGCAAGCCTTCCGGATACCCGCGGCCGTTTGGCTGCTCGTGATGATAGCGCACCAGGACGGCGGCTTCCCGCAGAAACTTGAGGTTCTCGACGATGTCGGCGCCGATGGTCGGGTGCTGTTTCAAGGTCAAAAACTCCTGGTCGCTCAAGCGCTCCTTCTTCAGGAGAATCTCGTGCCGGATCGCGATCTTGCCGATGTCGTGCAGGAGCGCCCCGTACTCCAGGATCTCGACGTCGCGCGCCGAGAGTCCGAGTGCGCGGCCCACGCGCAGCGCGTAGCGGGAGACGCGGTACGAGTGGCCGTGCGTATACGGATCGCTGGCGTCGATGGCGGAGGTGAGTGCGGCCACCGTGTTGATGTGCGCCTCCTTCATCTCCACGTAGAGCTTGAAGGTGTAACGCGCCAAGAAGATGGGAACCAGGAACAGGAGCAACGTCCAGCTCCCGTACGCGGTGTACACCAGCGCGATGATGGCGCCCAGCGGGATGAACGCAAGCACGTGCAGGAAGGTCCACATGTAGTTCTGCTTCCAGATGTGGAATATGTTCCTGCCACCGCGTAGCGCGATCACGATGCTGATGGCAAACGTATTGACGAGGTAGTAGACGATGCTGCACACCGTGAGCGGCACTAGAAACAGGGGCGTGTCGAGCGCGGTCCAGCGCCCCGGGAACGCCCAGTACGCGAGTCCTGCCACCCCGATGGTCATGATCAAGAGCGGGACGTTGAAGGCGTACTTGAAGGCTGCGCGCCGCTGCACGACCACTTCCGAGAAGAAGGACGCGATGGCTTCGACCAGCACCGCCGCCGACGGGCCCAACAGCACGATGGCGGCCAGGTCGAGCGGGCTCGACGCGTAGATGGAGGCGCCTCCGCGCGGGAGTGTTATCTGCGCCGTGTCGGCCACGACGATCATGAACGCGAACAGCAGGACTTCTGGGAAACGCGGGAGTGGAAAATCGCGGACGAGATAGGCGAAGAACAGGAAGCCGAGGGCGATGAATCCGAAGTAGTAGACCTTGAACCCGAGCGAGGATTCTTCGAAGCCGCCTTTCAAAGGGTCACTTGATCTTGTACTCGATCGAACTCTTGAATTCCAGCTTCCCGGTCAAACGATTGATGGCGTCGAGGGTCGCGAACACGACCGCCTGGGCGTCGTTTCCGGCGACCATCGCCGAGCCCGCGAGACTCTTCGTGTGACGGGCGCCGACGATATCGACGCGCACCAAGATCGCATCGTCGCCGCCCAGAGACACTTTCAGCACGCCACCTAAACACAGGCGGGTATTGTCGTCAAGGAATTCCGAGATCGCGCGCAGCGTGGCCTCGGCCACCGCGGAGAGCGGGCTCGCGGACGGATTGTCGGTCTCGCTGGAGCCGAACGCCTCGGCCGACTCGCGCGACAACTCGACTTCGGCGCGCAAGCCGCCGCGCGTCGAGACCACGTTCACGCTGACGAACGCGAAGCGGAACGCGTGCTCGAGGATGGGAAACTCTTCGGGAGGAAGGTCGGCGGGTGCGGCGTGATCGGCGTCGAGGACGACCACGCCGATTTTCTTGTAGTCCACGTCGAGGTCCATCTCCGCCTTGAGCACGCCCTCGACGTCGCGCGCGACCAGTTTGGGAGACTTGCCCACGCGCGAAACCACGTGCACCTCGGTGACGTTCCCGGACTCGTCGGTGCGAATCCGGCACGAGGACACACCTTGCACGCTCGCGACGAGGGCCTCGGCGCGGCGTGTCTGTTCAGTTGTAAGTCGATGCGAGGCCATACGTTATAACGTCGCCCCGCGCCCATACCGGAGGGGGCGCCGGCGACGTCGATTATATCACATCGACGAACTGCAAAGAATCTATCCAGTGGGAAGGTGTGGGCGGGGCGATGGTCGCTCGAACGCGATTTCCGCAGCGCGATAACGACACCGAATTGCATGATCGCGCTGCGGTTTGAGCGGAGAGCGAGCCATCGCCTCGCCCCAGAACACAAACGTTAGTATCGCACCATCTCGATGAGCGTCTTGCGCCGGTCGGCGATCGCTTCCGGAGCGAGTCCGCAGATCCCGTCGACCGAGAACGCCTCGACCGTGAAGCTCGCCATCACCGTGCCCCACGTGAGCGCGGACGCCAGCGCCGAGCGGTCGAGGCCGCCCACGCGCGAGAGCTGGCCCATGAAGCCGCCCGCGAAGGTATCGCCCGCGCCCGTCGGGTCGACCACGTTGGACAGGAGTACTGCGGGCACGAACAGCGTCAGCTTGGGGCCGAACAGGACCGCGCCGTGCTCGCCGCGTTTGATCACGACGAACTTCGGCCCCATGCGCAGGAGCCTTTCCGCCGCCGCCGCCACCGACCATTCGTCCGCGAGCTGCATCGCTTCCTCGTCGTTGATGAACAGGAGGTCGATGCGCTTCAAGACCTCGATCAATGGATCGCGCGCGGTGTTGATCCAGAAGTTCATCGTGTCCATGCCGACGAACTGCGCGCCGCCGCCGGCCTGGTCGAGCACGGAGAGCTGCAACGCGGGGTCGATGTTGCCGAGCAGCACGTACTGCGTCTTTCGGTACGCCTCGGGAATCACCGGGTCGAAGCGCTGGAACACGTTCAGGGAGGTCTCGAGGGTGTCGCGGTCCTTCATGTTCTCGTGGTAGCGGCCTTTCCAGTGGAAGGTCTTCCCGTCGGCGCGCTCGATGCCGCGCACGTCGACGCCGTGATCCGATAGCTTGCGCATATGGTGGTCCTCGAAGTCGTCGCCGACGATGCCGACCACGCGCGGCTGCGCGAAGTAGCTGGCGGCGATGCCCGCGTAGCTCGCGGATCCTCCCAGCGCCATGTCCGCGCGCCCGTGCGGCGTCTCCACCGAATCGAACGCCACCGACCCCACGATCAGGATCGGCTTCGCCGCGTCATCCCTCGGACGATGTTCTGCCATCGGCTTCGCTCCTGGTTACATGCTGCTGGGCGCACCCACGCCCAGCAATCCCAGCGCGTTCTTGAGGACGACCTTGGTCGCGCGCGCCAGATCCAGGCGCGCCGCCGACAGCGCGGGGTCCTCGCCCACGATCCGGCACACGTGGTAGAACTGGTGGAACGCGGTCGCGAGCTCCTGCGCGTAGGTCGCGACCCGGTGCGGCTCGCGCGCTTCCGTGGCACCCGCGACCGTGCCCGGGAAGTGCAACAGATGGAGCATGAGCGCGCGCTCCTCGGCTTCGACCAAATTGGACACATCGCTCGTGCCCGGCGCCGAGGCTTCGCCCCGCTCCTCGGCGAAGCGCACGACACTCGCGATGCGCGCGTGCGCGTACTGCACGTAGTAGACCG
>JAKEHA010000201.1 GCA_022615275.1 Candidatus Latescibacterota bacterium | reverse complement strand
CTGCGGAATGGCGTCCAGGTTTTTTTTGACTTCCCGGGCCTCGTCGCGCGTCTGGAACGGCCCGGCGTAAACGCGGTACCACTTGCCCTTGGCGCCGAGGTCGAGGAACACGATGAAGACGGGAAACTCGCGGCTCTGGAGGAAGGCGACTTCTTCGCGGGCGCGAACCGATTCCTGGTAGGAGCTGATGTGGATCGCGTACCAGTCCTTCCAGCGGCTCTCGAGGTCGGCCATGACCAGGATGTCGGACGGGTCGACGAGCACGGTCCCGCCCGTACGACCGGCGGTGTCGGCGGGACGGACCGGCGGCGGGGCCGGCCGGGCGCTCGCACGGATGGTATCCGGTGTCGCGGCGAGCGCGGAATCGCCGGCGGCGGCGAGCGTGTCGGTGCGAACGAGCGCGGCGACGGTCTCGACCGGGGTGTCGGCGGCGGTCGACGCGGCTTCGTCTCCGCCTGCCCGCTCGGCGCGGCCCTGCCACCACCACCATGCGACGAACGCGATGACGAACACCGCGAACACCAACAGTGCGACGCGGGGCAGAAGCGAGCTGTAGCGCGACTCCGGTGCCTCATCGGGAACGGCCGCCTCGGTTCTCTTCGGTCGCGCGCGGGGGGCAGCGGTGGTGACGACGCCCTCCGGCTTCGGCGCGGCGGGGCCCGGCGGCGCCGGGGTTACCGGCCGGGCCGCGGGACGCGGGGTCTCGACGGGGCGCGCGGGTCTCGGCACCGCCGCACCCGCGCGCACGCTCCACACCTCGACGCCGGAAGTGGCGATCGTCTCTTCGATCGCGTTGACGCTGCCGCGCGGTATGCGCATGCCGTCGTCGCCGCGGACCACGATGGCCAGGTTCGCGTGCGACGCCAGCGGGTGCGCGGTCCCGTCTTCCTGCACCAACGGTCCCACGAAGATCGCGCAGCGCGAGTGCGTGGCCAGGCGGTGCGCGGCTTCGTCGAACGCGGGTGCGACGAACGGCATGCGCCGTGTCACCGGGAACGACCCCGCGCCGACCACGCGCAACCCGCCCGACTCCTGCGTCACCACACCGATCGAGCTCCCGTATAGCAAGTAGTCCAAGAGCCCGAGCGCGTCGGGTTGCGGGACCAATCCCGAAAGCCCGATGCGAAGGAAGTCGCAATCCACCACGACCGTCGACGGCGCGTGTGCCGTCATCGAGCGCGCGAGTGCCACCGCGAAGCCGTCGCGAGCGAGCGCCAGCGTATCCTCCGCGCACACGTAGACGCGGACCGGGGACTCGGCGGCGCGATGCGCGATCGCGGCCACCATCGACTGCAGGGGCTCGACCAGCGCGGGCGGAACGGACGCGGACGACACCGCCGCCGCGAGGGTGTCGGTCGCCACCGGAATCTGATAGATGGAAACGCGATTCATGAATTCTTCGGCGATCCGGCGCGCGCGGCCAGCACCTCGACCAGCGCCTGGATCAATGGCTCTTCCTGGGCGGGAAAGATGGTCGTCATGTTGACCCGGATCTCACTGCCGCGTACGCGCACCAACACCGGCAGTGACCTCGTGCGCAGAGCGCGCCCGAGTCTCACCGCCTCCGCGTCGTCGCCGCCGCCCACCACCACCGCACTCGACGGCACCACCGCGCCCGCGAGGCTTCCGCCCCCCACCACCGCGTCGTCGTCGACCGCGCGCACGCTCCAGCGCGCGTCGACCGCCTCCGCGACGCGCTCGGCCACGCGCTCGGCGCGGATCCGGCAGCGCTCGCGCCCCTCGCCGACCGCGGCGATCACCGGTACCTCGTCCGCCAGGCTGGGCGCGAACAAGTAGGCGCGCGCGACTTCCTGGAGCGCGGCGACGGCCACTTTATCAACGCGCACTGCACGCCGCAACGGATTTTGCTTGAGGCGATCGACGAACGCGCGCCGTCCCACGATGATCCCCGCCTGCACGCCGCCCAGCAGTTTGTCGCCGCTCATCGTCACCGCGTCGACCCCGCTTTCGATCACGGCGCTCGCCACCGGGTCGTGGCCGAGACCGCGCTCTGCGAAGTCGAAGAAGGCCCCGCTGCCCAGATCGAACACCGCGTGCGCTCCGCTTCCGCGCGCCACCGCGACCAGCTCGGCCACCGTCGCCTCGTGCGCGAACCCCTCGATCTCGTAGTTGCTCTTGTGCACCTTGAGCAGCACGTCGCCCGCGCGCGCGTGGGTTTCGTAGTCGGACGCGTAGGTGCGATTGGTGGTGCCGACGTCGATCACCTCGCGCGCGGCGTGGCGCAGGATCTCGGGGAGGCGAAAGCTCCCGCCGATCTCCACCAGTTCGCCGCGCGAGACGATCACACGGCCGGGCGGCGAGAACGTATTCGCCACCAGGTACACCGCGGCCGCGTTGTTGTTGACGACCATGGCCGCTTCGGCGCCGGTGAGAAGACACACCAGCGCTTCCACGACGTCGGCGCGTTTGGAGCGCTCGCCGCTCTCGAGATCGACTTCCAGGCTCGAGTACCCTTCCAGCGCCGCGAGTGCGGCGAGTGCCACACGCCGGCCGACGGGCGCGCGCCCCAGATTGGTGTGGAGCACGACCCCGGTGCCGTTTAGCACCGGCTTGAGCCCGCCCGTCTGCAGACGTTCGACGCGCTCCCGGACCTCGTCCACCGCGCGCTCCGACAGCTCGGCGCGCTCGACGGGACCGCGCGCGGACTTTAGGTCGTCGCGCAACGACGCCAGCGCCGCGCGCACGATCGCGGTCCACGGCACGCGCGGAAGCTCGGCGCGGAGCGCGTCGAGCCGCGGATGCGCGAGGACCTCGTCGACCGATGGGATCGCTCGCAGGGATTCGGGTTGGTGCGTCATGATGGGTCGGCGACGGGCGAGCACCCGGGTGCCGCGGGAGGCTACCGGTGCGAGCCAACCTATTATGCAACAAATCCTTGATGGCTGGGGACGTTTCTGTTAGGCATGCGACCATGACCGCGCGCCACCGGTTCGCCCTGTTTTGCACCCTGCTTCTCTCCGCGTGCGGCGGGCCGGCGCACGTGCCTCCGTCGGATACCGAGCACCTCGATCGCCTTTACAAGGAACTGGCCGATCCCCTCCCGCGCTTCGACCCCACACTGCTCGAAGGGTTCCGCATCCTCATCGACCCCGGGCACGGCGGGACCTTTCGCGGCACGGTCGGGCAGGACAGCCTGGAAGAGTCGAAGGTCAACCTCGGGGTGTCGCTCTACTTGTGGGGGCTCCTGCGCGAAGCGGGTGCCGATGTGCACCTCACGCGCGCGATCGACCGGGATTTCCTCTCCGAGGTCGACTCGACGCTCGCCTTCGATCTCCAGAAGCGTGTCGACATGGTCGATTCACTCGCCCCCGACCTGTTCGTGTCGATCCACCACAACGCGCAACCGCAACGCGACCCGGCCTACAACCGTATCGAAACGTACTACAAAACCGGTGATCCGGCTTCGCTCGACCTGGCCTTCGCGATTCATCGCCACCTGATGCGCAACCTCGGCATCGACGTGGGCGAGGTGCGCCAAGGCAACTATTACGTACTGCGCAACGTCGACGTGCCCGCGGTGCTGGGCGAGTCGAGTTACCTGACACACCCGCCGGTCGAGGACCGCTTGGAACTGTCGCGCCCGCAGGAGCTGGAGGCCGAGGCATATTTCCTCGGCATCCTCGACTACTGCCGGCGCGGCGTCCCGCGCGTGACGGCGATCGG
>JAKEHA010000026.1 GCA_022615275.1 Candidatus Latescibacterota bacterium | reverse complement strand
TTGCGGGCAGGCTGTCGACTTGCTGCTTGGCGTGGTAGGAGCTGCGCACGAGGGGACCCGATTCGACGTGCTTGAAGCCCAGCTTCATGCCTTCGGCCTTGATGTGCGCGAACTCCTCGAGCGTGTAGTAGCGGTCGAGCGGGAGGGCGGCCTTCTTGGGCGGGAGGTACTGTCCCACCGTCAAGATGTCGCACCCGGTGAGCGCGATGTCGCGCAGCGTGTCGAGCAGTTGCTCCATCGTCTCGCCCAGGCCCACCATGATACCGCATTTCACTTTTAGATCGACGCCGTGCTGCTCGCGGTAGAGTACCGAGTTTTCGAGGATCTTGAGCGTGTTCTCGTACACCGCGACCGGGCGCACGCGGCGATACAGATGCGACGCGGTCTCTATGTTGTGCGCGAGGCACACCGGCCGCGCGTCCAATACGACATCGAGCAACTCGCGGCGCCCGTTGAAGTCGGGGATCAACACTTCCACCATGCACTCGGGCGTGCGGCGGCGAATGGCTTCGATCACGCGCGCGAAGTGGCCTGCGCCTTCGTCGGGGAGGTCGTCGCGGTCAACGGATGTAATCACCGCGTACTTGAGGCGTAGTTTCTCGATCGCCTGCGCCACGTGCTCGGGTTCCAGCGGATCGACCGCGCGCGGCGTGCCCTTCATCACCGAGCAGAAGCCGCAGTGGCGCGTGCACACGTCGCCGAGAATCATGAAGGTGGCCGTGCCCTGGCCCCAGCACTCGTAGATGTTGGGGCAGCGCGCTTCCTGGCAGACCGTGTGGAGATTGAGGCTCGTGACCAGATTGTTGACGAGTTTGTACTCCTCGTTGGTCTGGAGACGAATCTTGAACCACTCCGGGCGGGCCGGACGCTGCTTCTGGTCAATGGACACCGGCCACCTCCTCGTGCATCTCGCGCGCGAACACGCGCCCGAAGTGCGCCGCCACGCGCTCGCGCACCGCGGCCATCGAGATCGGCGCGCCGCACTCGAGCGACAGCGACGTCATCGTGCAGCCTTCGATCCCGCACGGGTTCATCAACGAGAAGTACGACAGGTCCGTCGACACGTTCAAGGCGAAGCCGTGCGAGGTGACCCAACGCGAGATGCGAATCCCCAAGGACGCGATCTTCTTCTCGCGCACCCACACGCCGCGGTGCACCAAATGACGCGACGCCTCCACGTCGAAGTCGGAGAGCGTATCGATCAAGACTTGCTCGAGGTCGTGGACGTAGCGGCGAATGTCGCGGCGTCCGGGTTCGAGCCGCAGGATGGGATAACCGACCAGCTGGCCCGGCCCGTGGTAGGTGACGTCCCCGCCGCGATCGGTGGCGATCACCTTGGCGCCGCGCGCTTCAATCCAACGCCCGTCCGCGACGATGGCACGCCCGGTGGCGTTGCGTCCCACGGTAATGACGTGCGGGTGCTCGACGAAGAGGAGCGCGTCATCGCCCTCGTTGCGCTGCAGGCGTTCGACGTGCGCCTTCTGGAGCGCGAACGCGTCGTCGTAGTCGACCACTCCCAGGTCGATCACGCGGCACATCGAATCGCGCGCGACGAAACCCATGCTACGCCCCGGCGGGTTTCTCCAGCTCGCGCTTGACCACGGTCAAAAAACGCGCCGCGTCGGCGCCGTCGACGATGCGGTGGTCGTACGACAACGAGAGATACACGATGGGCCGGATCGCGATGGCGTCGTCGATGACGACGGGACGCTTCATGATGGTCCCGATGCCCATGATCGCGGCCTGCGGCTGATTGATGATGGGGAGCCCGAAGGTCCCTCCGAACACGCCCACGTTGGTGATGGTGAAGGTTCCGCCCTGCACGTCGTCGGGGACGAGGCGCTTGGTGCGCGCGCGTTCGCCCAAATCGGCGGCCGTCTTGGCCAGACCCAAGAGGTTCATCTGGTCGGCGTGCTTGATCACCGGCACGATGAGTCCGTTTTCCAGAGCCACCGCGATGCCCACGTTGACCGTCTTCTTATAGATGACGGTGTCGCCGTCGACACTGCTGTTGATAATCGGGTACTCCTTGATGCCGCGGATGCACGCCTCGATGAAGTAGGGCAGGAACGTCAGCTTGACACCTTCCGCTTCGAACTCGCGCTTGCTGGCGTCGCGGCGCTTTACCACTTCGTTCATGTCCACTTCGAAGATCGTGTACACGTGGGGCGAGGTGTGCTTGCTCATCACCATGTGCTCGGCGATCTTCCTGCGCATGATACTCATTTGCTCGCGCACTTCTTCCTGACCGGCCGCGAATACAGCAGCCTTGGGCGGCGCCGGCGCTTTCGGAGCGGCCGGTCCGGGCGAGGGTGCTGTGGGAACCGCGGGCCGCGCTGGCGCAGCGGGCTGTGCCGGTGTCACCGGCGGCGCGGCCGCTGATCCCGACGCGATGTAGTCCATGATGTCCTTCTTGGTGACGCGACCGCCTTCGCCCGTGCCTTCGACCAGCGAGACGTCGACGCCGTGCTCGGCTGCGATTTTTTGCACGACGGGAGAACTCCGCGTGAAGGACGGTGGCGACTGCGGCGCCGCCGCGGGCGCGGGGGCAGGCGTGGGAGCAGGCGCTGGTTTGACAGGTGCAGCGGCCGGTTTCGGAGCCGAAGGCGCCGGCCTGTCGGCCGGCTGCTTCGCTTCGCCGGCCGCACCGATGCGTCCCACGACGGTGTTGATCTCGACCGTCTTGCCTTCGGGAACCAGAATCTCGAGTAGTACCCCCGCCGAGGGCGACGGAATCTCCGCGTCGACCTTATCCGTCGAGATCTCGAACAGCGGCTCGTCGCGGTCGACACTTTCGCCGACACCCTTCAACCACTTCACGATCGTCCCTTCGGCGATACTCTCGCCCATCTGGGGCATGATCACATCGACTGCCATACGAAATTTCCTTTCCTTGTCTCGGCCTTGCCTAGTAGGCGGCGAGCTTCTTCGCTTTTTCGACGATGTCCATGGTCTGGGGCAGGAACGCCTCCTCGAGCGGCGGGCTGTAGGGCACCGGCGTGTCGGGAGGTGCTATGCGGACGATGGGTCCGTCCAAATACTCGAACGCTTTCTCGGCGATGCGCGCCACCACTTCTCCGCCGGGGCCGCCGGTCAGTGTGGCTTCGTGCAGCACGATCACCTTGCTCGTCTTCTTCGCGGTGGCGAGAATGGCCTCTTCGTCGAGCGGCAGGATGGAGCGCAGGTCCAGCACCTCGACGTCGATGCCCATGCCGGCGAGCGCTTCGGCGGCTTCCAGCGCCTTGTACACCATCGCACCGTACGTGATGATCGAGAGGTCTTCGCCCTGGCGGCGAATCGCCGCCTTGCCGATCGGCACCACGAAATCCTCGGTGGGCAGATCTTCTTTGATGCGCCGGTACAGGAACTTGTGCTCGAAGTAGAGCACCGGGTCGGGGTCGCGAATCGCGGCCTTGATCAGTCCCTTCGCGTCGTACGCGGTCGACGGGCACACGATCTTCAAGCCCGGCACGTTGAAAAAGTACGCTTCCGGATTCTGGGAGTGGAAGGGCCCGCCGTGGACACCGCCGCCCGAGGGCCCGCGCACCACGATGGGGACACCCGCGCCCCAGCGATACCGGCACTTGGCCGCGAAGTTGACGATCTGATCGAACGCGCACGAGATGAAGTCGATGAACTGCATCTCGGCCACCGGGCGCATGCCGACCAGGGCCGCGCCGATGGCGGCGCCCACGATGGCCGATTCGGAGATGGGGGTGTCGATCACGCGCATGGGGCCGAACTTGTCCAGCATCCCCTTGGTCACCTTGAAGGCGCCGCCGTAGATGCCCACGTCTTCGCCCAAGATGAAGACGCGCTCGTCCTTCTCCATCTCCTCCCAGATGCCTTCCTTGATGGCGTCGATGTACGTCGTCACTGGCATGGGTTCTTATCCTTCGTAGTAGACGTCTTTGGTGACTTCTTCGGGCGCGGGATAGGGCTGCTGTTCGGCCCACTCGACCGCGTCGTCGACGATCAGCGCGCATTCTTTTTGCATCTCGTCGATGCGCGCCTCCGTCACGGCTCCTTCTTCCAGCAATGTCCCCTCGAAGCGCGTGATGGGGTCCTTGCGCTTCCACTCTTCGAACAACTCGGGCGGGACGTAACCCGCGTCGTCGTGCGCGGAGTGCCCGGTCATGCGGAAGGTCTTGTACTCGACGATCGAAGGCCCTCCGCCCGAGCGCGCGAGATCGATGGCGCGCTTGGCCGAGTCGTACACGGCCAGGATGTCGTTGCCGTCGACCACTTCGCCCGGGATGCCGTAGCCTTCGGCGCGAATGGCGACGTCCTTGACCGCCATCTGCAGCTCCATGGGCGTCGAGTACGCGTACGCGTTGTTGTTGATGAAGTACGCGACCGGGAGCTTGTGGACGGAGGCGAAGTTGATACCCTCGTGCCAGTCGCCGCGCGAGGTGGCACCTTCGCCGTTGTAGCACAAGGCTACGCTCTTCTGGCCGCGCTGCTTGAACGCGAGTGCCACTCCCGCCGCCACCGGCACGTTGTCGCCCAAGTGGCTCACGAACGCGATCACGTTGTAGTTCATGTCGCCCATGTGCATGTTGCCGTCACGACCGCGCGTCAAACCGGTGCGCCGGCCCATGTACTGCGCGATGATGCGGCGCGGTGTGACACCGCGCATCAGGAACACGCCCATGTCGCGGTGCGACGGTGCCACCACGTCGTCCTTCTCCATGTGGATCGCGGTGCCGACCGAGATCGCTTCCTGCCCGCGCCCGACGTAGACGCCCCCGACGATGCGGCCCTGGCGATAGAGCTTCTTCTCGATGCGGTCCTCGATCTCCCGCACCAACTTCATGAAGTGCAGCATGCGGACCTTGGTCTCGTCGTCGGGGACGTGCATGTAGCGCGACTTCTTCGTCGACATGGACTGCCGGTCAACCATAGACATTCTCCGTGGCGATGGATGGATCGGGGAACGGGGCGGAAAGCGCCTCGTCCGCGGCGGCTTCCAGTATAGCAACTATCTTGGCGTCGATCTCGTCGATCTCGTCGGGAGAATCGACGATGCGCCGGTCGATCAAAAAGCGCCGGTACGCGTCGATGGGGTCCTTCTTCTCCCACTCGGCGCGCTCTGCGGCGGGTACGTAGCCGGCGTCGTCGTGCTCGGCGTGGCCCTTGCGCCGGAACGTCTTCGCCTCCAGCATCACCGGCCCTCCGCCGGAGAGGCAACGCGCGCGCGCGCGCCGCGTCGCGTCCAGCACCGCCAGCACGTTGTTGCCGTCGACGATCTCGCCGTAGCAGCCGTAGCCCTCGGCGCGCACCGCGAGGTCCTTCACGTTGGCCTGCTTGGAGACGTGGGTCGAGTAGGCCCACAGGTTGTTCTCGACCACGAGGATCATCGGGAGCTTGTGCACGCCCGCGAAGTTCATGCCTTCGTGGAAGTCTGTCGTGCTCATGCCGCCGTCGCCGATGTAGGTGAGCACGATGTTCTTCTTGCCGTGCATCTTCATCTCGAGCGCGATCCCGGCCATGACCGGGATGAGCGCACCCACGACGCTAATGGGAGCGATCAGCCCGCGCTCGACCCACCCGAAGTGGACGTTGAGATCTTTGCCGCGCGTCGGCCCGATGGCGCGCGCGCAGTACTGCGCCATCACGTCGGTCGGGCGCACGCCGCGCACCAACAACGAGCCCAGGTTGCGAATCATGGGTGCCAGGAAGTCGCCGTGTCCGAGCGCGTACGCGGTTCCCACCGAGCACGCCTCCTGACCGAGGCTCGAGTAGAGTCCGCCCACGACTTTGTTCTGGCGATACAAGAGTCCCAGGCGCTCCTCGAGCTTGCGATTGAGCGCCATGAAATAATAGAGCTCGAGCCGGCCGGTGCGGTCCAGCTCGAGGCCCTCCGGCACCGCGACCGTATAATCAGATGTGGATGGTTTCGCCATAGACGGCGTGCGCCGCCTCCATCATCGACTCGGCCAGCGTCGGGTGCGCGTGGACGGTGTGGGTAATCGCTTCCACCGTGGTCTCGAGGTGCTTGCCGAGCACGGCTTCCGCGATGAGCTCGGTCGCGCGCGGTCCGATGATGTGCACGCCCAGCACTTCGTCGTAGCGCTTGTCGGCGACGATCTTCACGAAGCCGGTGGTGTCGCCCAGGATCGCGGCCTTGCTGATGGCGGAGAAAGGGAACTTGCCGACGCGAACGTCGAAGCCCTTCTCCTTCGCGGCGCGCTCGGTCAATCCGACGCTCGCGACCTCCGGGTGCGAATACGTGCAATTGGGAACCGCGAGATAGTCGATCGGGTGCACGGGCTTGCCCGCGATGTGGTCGACGGCCAGGATGCCTTCGTGCGACCCGACGTGCGCGAGCGCGGGTGTCGCCACCACGTCGCCGATCGCGTACACGCCGGGGACGTTGGTGCGCATGTACTCGTCGATGGCGACGAAGCGGCCGTTCATGGCGACGCCGATCGTGTCGTGGCCGAGGCCTTCGAGAACCGGACGCCGCCCGGTCGCGACCAGCACCTTCTCCACCTCGAGCGTCGAGGCGGCGCCGTCTTTTTTCAATGTCAGCGCGACGCCGCCGCCGGCCACTTTCGCCTCGGTGACTTCGGTGGCCGTGTAGCACTGCATCCCGCGCGCCTTCAGCGCGCGTTCGAGCTGCTGCGAACACTCGTCGTCTTCGATCGGCAACAGGCGCGGCAGCAATTCGATCAAGTGTACTTGCGATCCAAACGACTGGAACACCGACGCGAATTCGGTCCCGACCGCACCCGAGCCGATGACCGCGAGGCTCTTGGGCACGGGGCCCGGCAAGAGGATCGTGTCGCTGTCGATGATCGACTTGCCGTCGGGCTTCAGGTGCGGCAGATGCGCCGGCGTCGAGCCGGTCGCGATGACGACGCTGCGCGCGCGGATGGTGGTGTCGGCCGGGCCGGCGATACGGATCGTGTTGGCGTCGACGAAGCTCCCCAGGCCGGTGAACACCTCGACCTTGCGCTTCTTGCACAGGAACGCGACCCCCTTCGCGAGCTTGTCGACGACCGACTGCTTGCGCTGGTGCACCTGGGCGATGTCGAGCAGGGGAACCGGCACGATGATTCCGTGATCCTTGGCGTGACGGATCTCATCGAGCAACTCGGCGGTGTGCAGCAGCGCCTTGGTCGGAATGCAGCCGCGGTGCAGGCAGGTCCCGCCGAGGAAGGGGTCCTTCTCGACCAGTGCGGTGGAGAGGCCGTTGATGCCGGCGCGAATCGCGGCCACATAGCCGCCGGGTCCGCTCCCGATAATGGCGACGTCGAACTCTTTCAAGCGACGAAACTCCTTCTATTTCGGGCGGCCCGAAGGCCGAGCGCCCGGCGACGCACACGAGCATCGCGAAACTCGTCGGTTGGGCCTTGCGGTGGGAAAGCGACAGGTGGCGCGACCGCGCTTGCGTGCCGCGCCCGTCCGGATGGGAGCAACTATAGCGGGAGCCGCGACGGTCGCGCAAGTGGCTCGTCATTGGTGCGCGCGCGGGTCCTGTCCGCCAACAGCCCACTGCGCTCGGGCCTACCGCGCCTGCGCACTAGTAGGCCCTCGCTTGTGGGCGCCCGTTGGCGGCCACCCGCGCGCCCAAGCTAGCGATAATTCGCGGGGGAGTCGCCGATGGCGACGATCGAACAGGCGAGAGTGGGAGAGAGGCCCAGCTCCTCGGCGCGGGCGATGACGGCGTCGTCCTCGCTTCCCGGGTTCAAGAAGAGCTGCTTCGGCTTGGGGGCGAGCTTCGCGAGGTCGGGGAGAAGGCGCAGCGTAACCGAAGGGGGGACGTAGACCAGGACGACATCGAGCGGGTCCGGGATCTGGAGGACGGAGCGAAACGCGGGCAGGCCTTCGATCTCTTTCTCGCGGAGGTTGACGGGAAAAACGCGATGGCCGTGCGCGTGGTAAGCGCGCACGGCCTTGTTTCCGAATTTCTCGCGATCGCGTGAGGCGCCGACGACGGCGACGTTCACTTGGAGGCCCCGGGCTTGGCCGAGGCGACGTCGATCGAGCGCTTGAGCTTCTGACCGCTGGCCAGCCCGTATGGGCCCGTCAGCACGGCACCCCGGCGGCCGAACGCGCGGGCGTCGTCGACGGATTCGAACCAGATGTCGGCCCGGTTCCGCCAGCGGCCGTTCATCGAATCTTCGACGACGAAGTCGCCCAGTCCCTTGATGTGGACGATGTCCCCGAAGTCGAACGGCGCGCCCGGCGTGTAGCGCTTCAAGAGGTCGCGGGACAGGGCGAGGACGCCGGGACGGGTCGACGTGTTGGCCGCGGTAATAAACGGCGTGTCGTCGGTCTCGCACTCGCGGCTGGTGTACGCGCTGACGCTGACCGTCACCGCGACCTCGCGGGCGGACCGGCCCTCTTCGCGGTTCTTGTAGTACCGCTCGAGCGGGCCCCGCAGCGAGGCGACCTCTTCGGCCGGACGCCCGTCGACCAATTCGCCGGCAAGGCGAATCGACCGGGAGCCGTCCGTCACCAGGAGTGCCATGGGCAGGAGGACGAGAACGAGCCCGGTCCCTACCGCGGCGACCCCCGTGGGGCGACGCCGGCGGGCGGGGCGAGCCGAATTCCGGACCGTCCCCGCGAGGCGGCGGCCACCTTCGACATAGAACCCGAACGCACCCGTTCGGAGGCGCCATATCAGGCTCGACCATGCAGTTCGTTTTCTCATTGGCTTGCCCGGTCCTCCTCTCGACCGGCCCTTCCACCGTCCTGGCCGCTTAAAAAGGCGGCCCGCCGGTGAGTGCGGGCCCAATCGATAGCGGTTCCATCGACCCCATTAGGCTACCCCCTTCGGCCCCCCCCTGTCAAAGGAAAAGTCCAGTCGTCGATCGCATCTAACGGCGTCGGTACAGCACAAAGTCCTATCTAATAGGAAGTTAGGTGGCCTATCTTCGAGCGGCGCCGGAGGTAGTTTGCCTAACCCCAAGCCCTAGGGGGTGGTCCCTAGCGACCGGATCGAGCATCGGGGGGAGGCGAGTACCGGGGCGAGGGGTTATCCCCGAAAAAACTTTCCAGGAACGCCTCGGCATTGATGCCCGGGAAGTGGATATAGACGGGGATGCCCAGCTTGGGATCGATCAGGCTCTCGAAGGGCTCGCCCCCTTCGAAGCCGACGAGGAGCTTTCGGGCCGTGAGAGACCGGTCGGCCGACTCGACGAGGGCCTCGCCCGTGAATCCGAGGGTCACGACCGTCGACGAGAACGACCCGGCCAGCACCAGGGCCCGCGTGGAGGGGTTCTTGAACGCGCGCGCCTGCTGCAGGGCCAGGAGGATTTCGAGCTCCATCGCCCAGTCTTCCCAAACGATTGGTGGCCCGGGGTTGGCGATTCGGCGGTGGGACTTCTTGCGGCCGTCCATGGAGAACCAACCCGCGACCGAGTCACGGGTGACGGTCATGCTCGCGGCCGCGGGGATGCCGCCTTTCGTGCCTTGGTACGAGAAGGAGCGGAGCGCGTAGGTGCGCGGGTCGGCTTCGGCCTTCGTCACGAGTTCGATCACCGCACCGCCGTTGTCGACCCGAAGCGTGGACTCGAATCGAAGCGCGCGCTCGTCTTGGCGGATCACGACGTCGCAACGCCCCACTTTCTGACCCTGCACGTAGAAGGAGTAACCGGCGTGCGGCGGGAGCGACGTGTCGGCCCGGGCGCCGGTCCACGAAACGACCAAGATGAGCGCCCACAGGCGGGCGGTGGCGAAGTTTCCCATGTGCGTTGTGCTTTCTCCCAGTTGGCGGGTACTACCCGGGCGAATTCTGGGGGGCGATCGGCCTTCAGTATAGCACATGCCCCTTGGTGGTCGCCTACTGTGCGGCTTCGGCATCGCCTTTGGGCGGCGTGGTATCGGAGTTGCATGGAGCCGATGGAATGATGGACGCGCCCGCCCGCGCGCACTAGGCTACCACGAATGAGTCGATTTCCCGTCCTGATGTACCACCGAATCCGGTCGCAACGCCTGCCCGTCGCCGACCCGGCCGAGCGCCCGTGGGCGGTTTCGGCGGAAGCGTTCGAGTGGCAGCTCGATCGCCTGGCGTCGTTGGGGAAGACCGGCGTCACCATGGCGCAGGCGCACGACGCACTCCTGTCGGGCTCCGGCGTGCCGCGCGAGTGGGTGGTGTTGACCTTCGACGACGGAAACGAGAGCGACCACGTCCACGCGCTGCCACTCTTGTCCGCGCGGGGGTTTCGCGCGACGTTCTTCGTGTGCGGACGCCGGGTCGGAGAGAGCGGTGGCCTGGAGCGGGAAATGATCCGCGAGATGCACGCCGCCGGCATGCACGTCGGCTCCCACGCGATGACGCACCGTTTCCTGACGACGTTGTCCGCGCGCGATGAAGAAGACGAAGTCGCGCGCTCGAAGGAGCTGTTGGAGGCGGTCGTGGACAAACCGGTCGATCACTTCGCCCCTCCGGGCGGGCGCTGGTCGAAGCGAACCGCAGACACGCTACGCCGGTTGCAGTACCGCGCGGTCTCGACGTCGTCCTTCGGATACAACGACGCGCGCACGGTCAAGTTCGCCTACCGGCGCATCCCCATCGTCGAGGCGACCACACGCGCGCGCTTCGATTCCATCGTGGCCGGCGAGCGTTGGAAGCTGGCGGCGGGATACGTGCGCGCCGGCTCGCTCGGGCTCGCGCGCCGCGCGATGGGCGAGGCGACGTACGCGCGCGTGCGCGGGTACCGCGACCGCTGACAGAGACGATATGAAGCTGGTCTTTTTTGCAAGCGTCGCGATCATCGCGTACGCGTATTTCGTGTACCCGGCCATCATCGTGGTCTGGGCGCGTCTGTTTCCGCGCCGCGTCGCCAAGCGCTACCGGCAAGTGCCCGTGAGCGTGGTCATCGCCGCGCGCGACGAAGAGGCCAACATCTCGGCGCGCATCGAAAACCTGCTCGCGCAGGAGTACCCGCGCGCGCTGCTCGAGGTCGTGGTCGTTTCCGACGGGTCGACGGACCGGACCGCCGAGCTCGCGCGCCAGTTCGCGAACCACGGCGTCAACGTGGTGGAGTGCTCGTCGCAGGTGGGGAAGGCGGCCGCGCTCAACATCGGCGTCGCCACCGCGTCGCACGGCATCGTGGTTTTCGCCGACGCCCGCCAGCGCTTCAGCTCGAACGCGATCGCGGAGCTGGTGAGCATGTTCCACGACGAGAGGGTGGGAGCGGTGAGCGGCGAGCTGATCCTGCTCGCGAGCGAAGACGTGGGCGAGGTGCACGAGGGCGTGGGGCTGTACTGGAGGTACGAGAAGCTGATTCGGCGCAGCGAGAGCGCGGTTGCATCGGTGGTGGGGGCAACGGGCTCGATCTACGCGGTGCGACGCCGCCTGTACGAACCGCTCGCACCCAACACCCTCCTCGACGACTTCCTGGTGCCCATGCGCATCGTGCTGGCGGGTTACCGCGTGATTTTCATCCGCGCCGCGCGTGCTTTCGATCTTTCTTCGCAGACCGCGAAGCGCGAGTTCGCGCGCAAGGTGCGAACCCTCGCGGGTAACTTCCAGGCGGTGGCACTGGAACCCCGCCTGCTCGACGTGCGCGCGAACCCCGTCATCTTCCAGTTCGTGTCGCACAAGCTCTTGCGCCTGGTGGTTCCGTACTGTTGCTTGGCCGCGTGGGTGACGAGCGCGCTCCTGCCCGGCCCGTTGTACGCGGCGGCGTTCGCATTGCAGACGCTCTTCTACGCGTTGGGGATTCTCAACCTGACGCCGCTTCGCAACTCTCCGATCGCGACGCTGTTTCGCATCTCGTGGACGTTCATCGTGCTGAACGCGGCCGCGGTGATGGGACTGTGGGTGTTCCTCATGCGCCAGGAACGCATGGTGTGGAGGAAGACGTAGCAGCTTGCGGCTCGCACCGAGGGCTTCCCTCCGCTCTCAGGTCCTCGCTCGCGTCTGATTCAGAGTAATGGCTCGCTGCGGAGGTTCGCGTCGGGAACCCTCGGTGCGAGCCTGAGTTTGCTACCGGTTCTCCGCGACGATCTCCAGAAACCGCACCAAGAGTTCGACGCCGTAGCCGGTGGCGCCGCGGGTTTGGTAGGAGGGGCCGTTGCCTTCGTTCCAGGCCGTGCCCGCGATGTCGAGGTGAACCCACGGCGTTCCTTCGGCGAACGCTCCGATCATGGCGCCGCCCGTGACCGGCGAGGCGTTGCGGCCCGCGTAGTTCTTGTAGTCGCTGATCTCTCCTTTGACCATCGCGAAGTAGCGGTCGTCGAGCGGGAGCGGCCACACCGGTTCGCCGGCGCGCTCGGCGGCGGTGCGCATGGCGTCGACGTGATCTTCGGAGGTGCCCATGAGACCCGCGACGCGCGTGCCGAGTGCCACCACGACCCCGCCCGTGAGTGTCGCCACGTCGACGATGAGGTCGGGGCGGTAGTGCGAGCGCGCGTACGCGACCGCATCCGCGAGAATCAGCCGTCCCTCCGCGTCGGTGGTGAGCACCTCCACCGTCTTGCCCGACGAGGTCGTCAGCACGTCGCCCGGCCGGAAGGCGCCGCCGCCGGGCATGTTCTCGACGCACGGCACCAGTCCCACCACGCGCACCGGGAGCTTCGAGGCCGCGGCGCACGCGATGGCCGCGATCACGGCCGCTCCGCCCGCCATGTCGCCCTTCATCTCGTGCATCTTCTCCCAGGGCTTGATCGAGACTCCGCCCGAGTCGAAGGTGACGCCCTTGCCGACCAGGCACACGAGCGGTAGCGTCTTCTTCTCCACGTTGTAGTGCGCGACCACGAAGCGGGGATCCTCGCGACTCCCGGAGGCGACGGCGAGGACCGCGCCCATGCGCGCGCGTTCGATGTCGGCGCGCGACCACACGCGGCAGGCCACGTCGTACTCCGCGCACATCTTGCGACACTCGTCCGCGAGGCGGGCCGGCGTCATCCTGTTGGCCGGCGTGTTCACCCAGTCGCGCACGCGCGCGACGAGACCGCAGAGGTCGTGCGCGCGGCGCACGATGCCGCCCAGGGTACGCGCCGGAATATCGGTCACGATGGAGAGTCGTCGCAGCGTAGGAGTCGTGCCCGCGCCGAGCGAGGGATCGTGGGTGGCGAGGACGAATCCCTTGATGGCCGCGTGCACGAAGAACTCGACCGGGACCGGGGCTTCTTTCGCAACCGCCTGATCGACGACGAGGGCCGCGGCGGTCAATTTCAACGGATAGAGAGAGCGCGCGGCGGCACCCAACGCGTCGGCGATCTCCTCGGCGTCGGCCTTGGCCCGCGGGCCCAGTCCCACCACGACCGCGTTCGCCCAGCGACGGCCGCGCTTCACGGTGACGACGCGCGTCTCGCCGCGCTCGCCCCGAAACGTCTCCGACGCGAGGACCGCGGCCGCGGCGCCGTCGAGGCCCTTGTCGATGCGCGCGGCCAGCGCCGCAAGGCGTTTGGCTTCCGAAAAGACGGGAAAGACGACGGCGTCTTCGGTGACGCGTCCCTTGGCGGCACGCACGAGGACGGAGTGAATCATGCTCGCATCGACGCCCCCGCGTCTAGAAACCCCAGAGCACCCCGACCGTGAGGTAGAACCCCGAGTAGTCGACCACGAAGCTCACGTCTTCCGGTTGTCCGTTCTCGTCCGGTGCCGTCAACTGTTTGTAGCGGCCTTCCATCAATTGCAGTCGTCCTTCGGTGGTGATGCCCCACGTGTTGGTGAGGTAGTAGATCGCCCCGAGCACGGCGTGCACGCCGGCAGACATGCCCCACTCCGACGACTCGAGGGTTTCGAAGACCTCTCCCGTGTCGACGTCGATTTGCGTTTCCTCGTAGGACTCGTGCGGGATGCCGACGCTGAATCCGCCGCCGATATACGACTGGAACTCCTTGACCGCGGCGTCGGAGAAGAAATACATCCCGGTGGCCTCGATCACGATCAACTCGGACTTGAAGTCGCGAGCGAAATCGACGACCGAGTCGGCGGGGACGGTCGCCTTGGTGCCGGTACTGGTCGAACTCAACAACGCTACCGACCCGTTGAGCCGGAAGGCGAACTGCGGGTGCGGCTTGTGAGCGTACCCTGCATCAATGACGAGCGAGGTGCCGAAGTCGTCGGTAATGGAGCTGAAGGGCGGCTGGATCAGCCCGTCCTGGTAGGTGTTCATCTCCTCGTTGGACGCGTCGCCCATGAAACCAACGCGCAGCCAGAGCATCGACTGGGGGATGGGGCCGTGATACTTGCGGGGCTTGATAATCGGCTCTGCGCTCGCGCTCGCGACCGCTCCCAGCTCGACCGCGCACAGAGCGAACGCGATCCATCGTGCGGATAGTCTCAAAGATGCCTCCCGAGCCATAAAAGGGGCCCCGTGGGTTTCCCTGCTATTAGTCGGAATCCGTTGCAAAGTCAACGGGTTGTTTGTATCGTTGCGGTCGCCTCGCGCGGCGTCGTCGCGCGGTTCGGGAACGCACCCCGATCCCTTGCGGCCGCCGGCCCCGAGGTTGTCCCTTCCGGGAAGGCCGATTTCGTGAAGAGAATTCTATTCGTTTGCTCCGGTAACACGTGCAGGAGTCCGCTCGCGGAGGCGATCGCAAGTCGTCTGCTGCCCGGGCGCGTTGGCTTCGACATCGAAGTCGCGTCGGCGGGGACCTCCGCGCTGGAGGGAAGTCCGGCCTCCATGCTCTCGCTCGAAGTCGCGGGCGCGTACGGGCTCGACCTTTCGCGCCACCGCGCGCGCATCGTCGACCGGGCCATGGTACGAGACGCCGACTTGATCGTGACCATGAGTGTCCGCCATCGCGACACGGTGGGATCACTCGACCCCGACGCGCTCGAGTACACCTACCTCTTGACCAACTTCTCCGATCACCGGCACGGCGAGATTCCCGACCCCATCGGATCGGGTCGCGACATGTACGAACGTACGTATCTCGTCATCAGGGAGTGCATCGAGTCGATGGCGGGCCGGCTGGAGCGTTTCGACGGGTGGAAGCGCGTGTCGGGAGGAAAGCCATGAAGATCGCCGTCGGCGCCGACCACCGTGGATTCCGCTTGAAGGAGCTCATCAAGAAGCGCCTGCGCGAACTGGGCCACGATATCGTCGACGTCGGCACCGACGGCGAAGCGAGCGTCGACTACACCGACTTCGCCATCGCCGCCGCCGAGAAGGTCGCGCGCGGCGAAGCCGACCGCGGCGTGCTGGTGTGTGGCAGCGGCGCGGGCATGAGTATCGCGGCCAACAAGGTCAAGGGCGCGCGCGCCGCACTCGCGGTCTCGCCCGAGGGAGCGAAGCTCGCACGCGAGCACAACGATATCAATATTCTGGCCCTGGGCGCGTGGCAGGGGAGCAACGACCAGCAGGTGCTCGCGATCGCCGAGGCCTTCCTGGCCGCCGAGTTCGAAGGCGGGCGCCACGCGCGCCGCGTCGACAAGATCCGCGCCTACGAGGAGAAGAAGTCGTGACCGATCTCATGCGCTCGCTCGACGGAGTCGACCGCGACGTGGCCGAGGTACTGCGCGCGGAAGCGCGTCGCCAGCACGGCACGCTCGAGATGATCGCGTCCGAGAACTTCGTGAGCCCCGCGGTGCTGGCCGCGATGGGCTCGGTGCTGACCAACAAGTACGCGGAAGGCTACCCGGGCAAGCGTTACTACGGCGGCTGCGAGGAGGTCGACGTGGCCGAGAATCTTGCGCGCGACCGCGCCAAGGCGCTCTTCTCCGCCGAGCACGCCAACGTGCAGGCGCACTCCGGCAGCCAGGCCAATCAGATTGGATATTTTTCGTTCTTGAAGCCCGGCGACACCATCATGGGCCTCTCGCTCTCGCACGGAGGTCACTTGACGCACGGCCACCCCGTGAACTTCTCGGGTATGTTTTTCAAGGTGGTCGCGTACGAAGTGAGTCGCGAGACCAAGACGCTCGACTACGACGCCCTGCGCGCGCAGGCCTTGCGCGAGCGGCCGAAGATGCTGGTGGCGGGTGCCAGCGCGTACGCGCGCACGTGGGACTTCGCCCGCTTGCGCGCCATCTGCGACGAGGCGGGATGTCTGCTCATGGTCGACATGGCGCACATCGCCGGCTTGGTGGCGGCGGGCCTGCACCCGAGCCCGGTCCCGTACGCCGACGTCGTCACCAGCACGACCCACAAGACGCTGCGCGGGCCGCGCGGTGGATTCGTGTTGGCTCCTGCGCGCAACGCCGAAGTCGTCGACAAGATTGCGTTTCCCGGGATGCAGGGCGGTCCCTTCATGCACATCATCGCGGCCAAAGCGGTCTGCTTCAAGGAGGCGGCCGGCGACGAATTTCGCGCTTACCAGAAGCAGGTGGTGGCGAACGCGCAGACCCTCGCGGCCCGCTTCGTCGAGCGCGGCTTCGAGGTTGTGAGCGGCGGCACAGACACGCACCTGTTCCTGTTGGATCTTGCCTCCAAGGACCTGTCGGGCAAGAAGGCGGAGGCGGCGCTGGAAGCGGCCGGCATCACCGTCAACAAGAACACGGTCCCCTTCGACACTCGTAGCCCCTTCGTGACCAGCGGCATCCGCGTGGGCACGCCGGCGCTCACCACGCGCGGCATGAAGGAGCGCGAGATGGGGCGCATCGCCGACGTGATGGCGACGGTGCTCGAGGATTACGCCAACGAGGCGACGATCCGCGCCGCCCGCGCGCAGACGCGCGAGTTGTGCGACGCCTTCCCGCTATACCCGGAGCTCTGGTGACGCGATGAAGTGCCCACGCTGCGGCTTCGAGGAAGACAAGGTGGTCGATTCGCGCACCACCAAAGAGGGCGAAGCCATCCGGCGCCGGCGCGAGTGCTTGAAGTGCGCGTTCCGGTTCACCACCTACGAGTACATCGAGCGCGCGCCGCTGATGGTGGTCAAGAAGGACGGACGGCGCGAGCAGTACAGCCGCGAGAAGCTCCTGACCGGCTTGTTGAAGGCGTGCGAGAAACGGCCCGTCTCGCGCGAGCAACTGGAGAAGATCGTGGACGAGATCGAAGCCACGATCCTGGGCAAGTTCAAGAACGAGGTGAAGAGCACCGAGCTCGGCAACCTCGTCATCGAGCGACTGCAGTCGTTGGACGAGATCGCATACGTGCGCTTCGCGAGCGTGTACCGGCAGTTCAAGGACATCAACCAGTTCATGAGCGAAGTACGCGGGCTCCTCGACCGTCAGAAAGACCGTCCCGATTGACTCGTGGGCGCGGAGGTGATGCGCCGATGAAGCGTGCAATGTCATTCGCGGTACTCGGCTCGATCGTCACGTCGTGGCTGGCGACCGCACCCGTCCTGGCCCAAGAGGTGACGTTCGCGTACAAGTTCGAGCCCGGAACGAGCGAACGCCACCGCGTGAAGCTCAACCAGGAGGTCTCCATGGGCCAGATGGCGGTGTCCAACCTGGCCGACATGGAGGTGACGGTCAAGTGCGTGTCGGCGGCGGATGGCAAGTACGTCATGGAGCTCACGTTCGACAAGGCGGACGTGGCGATGACCATGGGTACCAGCACGACGGCCAGCCCGCTGGGCGAGCAATTGAGGGGTCAGACCATTTCGTTCACCGCGGACGCGAGCGGCGGCGTTTCCGACGTCAAGCCGGTCGGCGCCTTCGAGACGTGGGAGATGGCGCAGCAGTTGGTCGAACCGGTGCTGCAGGGCTGGTACCCACACCTGCCCGACAAGGCCATGGCGGTGGGCGGCGAATGGAAGCAGATGGGCGTGAAGGAGACCGGCGCGGGCGGCAGCGAGACCGTTACCAACGCGGTCTTCAAGTTCAAGGCCATGAAGAAAGAGAAAGCTCGCGACGTTGCCGTGGTCGAGCAATCGCTCGACACCACCATCGGGGGAACCAGCGCGTCACCCATGGGGGTCTACAACGTCAGGGGGTCCGGCAAGGCAAGGGCGAGTTCTTGTTCGACCCGGCCAAGTCGCGCGTCGTGAAGATCAAGGGCAAGGTCGACCTCGACATGGAAATGGCGCCGCAATCGGGCGGCGATCCCATGACCATGATCGTCGCCAATCACTTCGAGAGGGAACTCCTCGAATAGAGAGCCGCAGATGCGCCCGTTCCGCTCTCCCGCGGAGCGAACCGAGATCCTGCGCGAGATGTCGTTCCTCGAGCACCTCGGCGATTTGCGCGGGGTGCTCGTCGCTTCGTCGATCGCGTTCCTCGGGCTCTCGATCGGGTACTGGTTCTTCAGCGGGAAAATCCTCGACTGGTTCGTCGCGCGCGTGCCGGTGGAGCGGCTCGTGTTCTACGCTCCCTCGGAGGCGTTCATGGTGCGGACGAAGGTCGCCTTCGTGCTGGGGGGCATGACCGCGTTCCCGTACATCGCATACCGGTTGTGGCGCTTCGTGACGCCGGGGTTGTTTTCGCGCGAGAGGAACCGCGTGGGCCCCATCGTCGCCGCGTCGGCGGTCCTGTTCTACACCGGCGTCGTGTTCTGTTATTTCGTGGTGGCGCCGACCATCGTCAACTTCATGCTGGGCTACGCCACCGAGCGCGTGCAGCCCCTGCTCTCGATCTCGGCCTACTTCAATACCGTGGCGCGCCTGTGCCTCGCCTTCGGGCTGGTATTCCAGCTGCCCATCGTGATTCTGCTGCTCGCCGTGACCGGCCTGGTCTCTCCGCGCACGTTCCTGCGCCAGTGGCGCTACGCCGTGGTCATCATCTTCGTGGCGGCCGCGATCTTCACGCCGCCCGACCCGGTCTCCCAGGTACTGATGGCAGTTCCCCTCGTGGTCCTGTATATTGGGAGCGCTTTGGTGGCGTCGGCGATAGTGCGCCGGCGCAATGCGTGACGGAGGACACGTGACGAAGCGAACCGCGCCAGCAACACGGACCCGCAAGACCCCGAGAACCGCCCCGGCCCGCGCCGCCCGGGCCACCAAGTCGACCGCGAAGAGGATCGCCGGCTACGCCCTCGAGAAGAAAGCGAGCGACGTGCTGGTGATGGACCTGCGCACGGTCACCGACGTGACCGGGTTCTTCGTCGTTTGCACAGGTGGCTCCAGCACGCAGGTCAAAGCCATCGTCGACAACGTGCTCGAGAAATGCCGGCAATCCGGCGTGGGCGTTTATCACGTCGAAGGATACGACTCGCTGCGTTGGGTCCTGATCGACCTGGTCGACGTGGTGGTACACGTGTTCCAGCCCGAGGTTCGCTCGTACTACCAGCTCGAACGCCTCTGGGGCGACGCGCCCGCCGAACGCTTGGGCGACGCCGCAGCAGCCGCCAGCTGATCTCCCGCCTCGATACTCCATGGGCGTGAAGGAACAAATCGTCGCCGCGATCGCGGACGCGCTGCACCGTCTCGGTCTGGACACCGACGGCATCCCCATCGTGGTGGAGCGCCCGCGCGAAGCCGCGCACGGAGATCTCTCCACGCCGGTCGCGATGTCGCTCGGCAAGCGCCTGAAGCAGAACCCGCTCGCGATCGCCGAGCGCGTGGCCGCCGCTATCCAACTCCCCGGCGACGTATTGGCCGGCGTCGAAGCGGTGCGCCCCGGCTTCGTTAATATGCGTCTCGCGCTGCCGGTTCTGCAGCGCACGGTCTCGAGCGTGCTGGCCGAAGGCGACCGCTACGGCACCTCGCGCGAGGGCGAAGGCAAGCGCGTGCAAGTGGAATACGTGTCCGCCAACCCGACCGGGCCCCTGGTCATCGTGTCCGCGCGCGCGGCCTCGGTCGGCAATTGCCTGTTGAATCTCCTGGACGCGTGCGGCTACGGCACCCAGGGCGAGTACTACGTCAACGATGCCGGCAAGCAGATCGAAGCGCTGGGCGAGAGCCTGCGCTTCCGCGCCAAGGAACGCTTGGGCGTTGCCGCCGCCGGCGAGACGATCGAGCAGTACCAGTACCCCGGCGGTTACCTCGCCACCATCGCATCCGACGTCGACGAGAAGACCGCGCGCTCGTGGCTCGATTCGGGTGCCACCGGCGCGACCCTCGGGCGCTACGCGTCGCAGCGTCTGCTCGATTCGATTCGCGGCGACATGACCGCGTTCGGCGCGCGCTTCGACCGCTACTTCCTCGAGTCGTCGCTGCACCCGGAGGGCCTGCGCGCCACTTTCGACCGCTTGGTCGCGAACGGCCACACCTACGAGCAGGACGGCGCGGTTTTCTTTCGCTCGACGGCCTTCGGCGACGACAAGGACCGCGTGATTCGCAAGGCCGACGGCGACCCGACGTATTTCCTGGCCGACATCGCCTACCACGCCGA